>CAZMFE010000014.1:0-14202 GCA_964565495.1 uncultured bacterium | reverse complement strand
CTTCGATCTCTTGAAGCCGAGTCCGGCCCTCCTCGGTTTCCCCCGCAAGGTTCTCACGGAGAATCTGAATGAGGGCCTCAAGCGACTGCTTCTCTTCGAGAAGCTGATTCTTGTCTTCCTTGAGGGTTTGAATCTCCCGGATAAACTCCTTGAGATTCTCTTTCCGGGGGGAGATTTGGGTTTCGAATCTTTGGAGTGTCGTCTGGACCTCCTGGAGGCTTTCACGGGCTTGTGCCAGAGCGGTTGCGGTCTCTTGACGCTCCTTCTGGAGGCGGAGGTGTTCTTCCCTGTCTTTTTCTGTCTGGGCACGCAGCGCCCGGCTTTCTTGAAGGAGGGTGTCATGTTCGGTTCTAGCTTCTTGAATCCGCGTGAGAAGATCCTTCAATTCCTGATCCAGGGATTCTTTTGTTCTCTGGCTCTCGGCCTCAAGACTTTGAGCTTCGCCCCGGAGCTTCTCAAGACGGGCCTGGGTTTGGGTGAGTTCAGACTGGACGAGGCGGAGATTTTCTTCTTCCCCAAGGCGGAGCGTTTGAAGCTGGCCAAGCTTTTCGGACTCTTCTTGGAAGGATTGGGAGATTTTCCGGTGATCGGCTTCCAGTTGAGCAGTGGCATCTTTTAGAGTGCGTTCCAGTTGTTCCCGAGCAGAGACCGTCCCTTCGAGCTCTGCGACTCGTGTCTCCAAAAGCTGTTTCCGGCCTTCGATCTCTTGAAGCCGAGTCCGGCCCTCCTCGGTTTCCCCCGCAAGGTTCTCTCGAAGAGCCTTCCTGAGATCGAGAAGGGACTGTCTCTCTTCCAGGAGCTGGTTCTTTTCCTCTTTGAGAGTCTGGTTCTCTTGGGTAAGTCCGCGGCGGCTTTCTTTGAGGGTGGAAATCTGGGTCTGAGATTCCCCAAGCTGTGTCTCCACTCCCTTGAGGGTTTGTCGGGCGGCTTGAATCTGGGCTTGAAGGGTTTGGAGGAGTCCGCCGCGTTGGGTGATTTGATCCTTTAAAGCATGAGGATCTTCCCGGTGTCTTTGTTTCTCGGCCTCCCGTTCGGCTTGTTCTCTTTTCCTCTCCGTCTCTCTTTCGGCTCGCTCCCGTTCATAGTCTCGGCGCTCCTTTTCGATCTGAGTCTGGAGGGGGGATTGAATCTCTTCTGGAACAGTTGGCGGAGTGGGAATCGAGGGGATCGGGCGGGCCATTTGAGCGTAAAGGTTTTCCAAGAACGGCAGGGCGAAATCATGGAGTTCTTTTTGAGCCTGCCGGAGATCGGGATCGTCAAAATCATCCACGATGGCTTGAATCTCGTCGATGCCCGCCTGAATAATCTGCTTCAGTGGATCTGTCAGCAGCCTCTTTTGCGCCGCACGCTCTTTAGGCCGAAGCCCGGGTTTCTCAATAGCTTCAATCGTCCGATTAACTTCTCTAGTCAGCCGCTCGACGATCCCCCGAATCTTTGCCTTCGAGATTTCGACGTCACGCCTGATTCCTCGTTCCAAAGCGCTCGCCGTCATGGTTTGTACTGCGGAGACCAAAGCTGCGGTTGCCCCCGCAAGGCTCGCGAAGGCGGCCCCCTCAACTGCTGCTTGAATCGCTGGTTTGATTTTGATCTCTTGGGACGGCTCCTCTTCCCTTGGAATCTCTCGAGGAGCCCCCATTACCGGGGTCTCTGCTGGGGCCTCTTTTCCGGTGTCCACGACAGGAGGCTCCTCTTTTGCCGGCTCACTTCCGATTCCGATTTCCTCCTCTGCGGCTCCTCCGAAACGGCCGATGATGCTGAAGAGATAATTTTGATCCTTCTCCCCTTTAAAGCGAAATGCGGCGTTGGAGTCTACACGGTCTTCATCTTTTAAAGGCCGCAACGCCACCCGGAGAATGGGTGGTTCTTCACCTTTTCTTTTCAGATCAAAGACCTCAAGACGATCCTCCGGGTCATAAAATTCGGGAAGGAAGAGATAAGTGAGTTTAGGGGTGGAGGTCATTTCAAGGATACGAGCCTTAGCGACGCCAAGACCGGCATGCAACCGTTCCTGGAGTTCATCCTGATCCAAGATCGCCATCTGGCCCGGAGAGACATACAAGAACAGCCGTTTCACTCCCGCGGGGGCTTCGGCGGTGAATTCATAGTAGCGTGCAACGGTCTTTCTTTCTCTTTGGACTGCACGGGCGCGGACCTTGATGGGGGTGAGACGAGCCGCTCCGGCATTCTTCAAAGCTTTCCCGATCTCTCGAAACGCCTCTTCGCTCTTCCCTTCTTTTCCAAACACTTCCTCCAAACGTTTCCTTTCCCTTTTAAAAACCTCCCTATTTTTTCCCATCTCTTCCCTATTCTTTCCTGACGCGCGCAGGACAAGGCTGCGCTTTCGAGCTGGAAGAGAAGGTTTCAGGAAAAAATGCTCCCGTAGGAGTTTGAATTCGGGTTTGGTCTCGAAAATCTGTTTCAATTCGTCCGATTGGGAAACGAATCCATTCTGGCCGAAAAGAACCTTCCCGATCTCTTCGAGGGGAATCTCTTCCTCGATCACGCCGGCATGTTTTCCGAATTGATTCATCGCCTTCACAAACTCTGAAATCGCTCGGGAGATCTCTTGGGGGGCAGGTGTCTCCTCTTTCTTCAAGAAGCTCTCTATTTGACCGCGGAAAGTCGCGACGGTTTTCGAGAAACTCGGGATCCCTTTCTCAGCGCTTCCGATTAAACCTTCGCGGACCGGAAGAGCCAATAACCGTCCCCTGTTCTGGCCCTCAGCCAGAATCCATTTGTTGTTATCGGGAGAGTAAGAAGAAGGAAGGATGGACCAGAGAAATAGCCAAGCAAATTTCTCATGTGGCTCCCAAGCCTCCGGTTCTTCGAGGAGTTTTTTCCGCAGGTCGGCATAAATCCGGCTGAAGAGGGTTGTTTCAATATTAAAAAGACTTTCGAGCTCCTCGGCCGGCTGCCATAGCTTTGGCTCTTCGGCTTCCGCCCGCATCTCGGCGCGGGAGGGAGAAAGGGCGGAGCGGGCACGGAGAATGGAAACCTCGGTCGGACCCACAATCTGAAGACGAAGGACCTTCTTTCGTTCTCCCTCCCTGAGTTCCAAACGGGTTTCGCTTCGGGGGCGGCGCGTCGTGACCTCAGGCTTTCCTTCCGGTTCGAGGATCCCTACCAAGGCGAGATGCTCAGGCCCGAAAGAAGGCCCAATGACTAATCGGGAAGGACCTCCTTTGGAAGGCATCTCGCGCCGCTCCCCCGCGAGGAGGAGCCCGTATAAAAGCCGGGCAAGTTTCTTCTCTTCCGGTGAAAGCAAAGGGTCCATCCGGCGGAAAAGTTCGAGGCTTCGAAGCTCCGGGCGTTCAACCGCCGTCAGGGCCGCCATGGGAAAGGCGAGGTCTGGAATGAGACCGAGAGGATTTTTCTTAAGCCATTTCAAGAAGTCGAAATCTTTGGCCTCCGGAATGGCCGCCTTTCTCAATTCGGCCCGTGAGATCAAACGGACGGGCGCGGCCAACTGATAACGCGGATCGTTCGCCCGTCCTGAAAGAGGTGGAAGATAGATCTCGGTGAGGAGCCGGCCGAGGCGCGTCGGCTCGGCGCGCATCGCACGGGCGTAACGCTCGCTCTCGCCCGTCTCGTTGACCGCCTTCGTGAGGCGCGGCACAACGACGATATGGGAAAGCCCGCGTTCGCGGAGCCTCTCTTCGATCCCGGGCGTGTGGAAACCGCCTGTAACAATCAGGGAAACGCTCTGGCGATCCTGTTCCATTTTCTCGAGGGCTTTTGAAATCAGAACCGCGTCTCTGGCGAGAGCCAGTTGGTAGAAACGCTCGATTTTTTGAAGGTCCCTGTCTAAAGAGCTCAAGGGGAGGCCCGCAAGCCTTTCTTCAAAATGGTATTTCTCAAGGAGGGGGGTGAGGAATTTTTCAAACGCTGCGGCTTGAAATTCCCCCCGATGCCGGTAGAAAAAGTCCGCGTCTTCTTTGGTGAGAGCAAAATCAAAAATTTTCTCATAGATCTCAAGCCGCCGAAAGAGGCGGTCCAGCGTCCGCTCCTCTTGGGTCCGGAAAAGCCTCTCTTTGATCTTTGCTTCAAGCGCTTCCATCTCCTCAAAGATTTCGACACCGACCGATTCGTAAAGCCGGATATATTCCAAATATTTCTTGAGATTCCCGGATTCGGGGAGATCCTGAATTTGGGGGATCAGGTTTGAAAGGTAGGTATAGTATTCGCCGCGCGCGAGCTTGTGGGAACGAAAATGCTGGGTTTGCTTGACGAAAGAGGCGAGGGCGTCGCTGGCGAGTCTCTGTTTCAAGGCTTCAATAAGCGCATTCACCTCCTCCTCCGCTTTATCGAGATCGAGCTCCCCTTCAAGATCGAGGAGCTTGAGAAACGATTCGACTTGAGGGGATTTCTCAGAAACTCCTAATTTCCGGGAGAGCTGGACAAGAAATTGCACGTAAGAGACCATCTCCTTCTCTTCATTCCGGAAGGCGCGCTTATGCAGGATGAGATCCCAAAGCTCTTCTCGGAAGGTGTGGCGGGCGAGCGCCTCCATTTTTTTTCTGAGTTGGACGAGGAGAGTTTCGTCCTGGGCTTTAAAATCGAGCGCCTCAAGAAAGACTTTGCGATTCTCCTCGTAAAGCGCCGGGTCTTCCACGCCGTAAAGGACAAGCTCCGGGCGGCGGGCGAGGGCAAGATATTCGGGGCCGCTCAACATCCCTTCGCCCAGAAAATAATCGGCGATGAGTCCGCGCGCTTTTTCATCGGGGAAAGCGGAGAGGAGCCGGTGGGCCAGCTCGCCCGTGGCCCCTTCAATGCTGACAAGACGCGCTCCGTATTTTTCTGCAAAATAATCGATGATGCCTGCGATGTGCCGCTGGGCTTCCTCATTCACATGAGCATCCTGGATGTGAACGACAAGCCCTTTTCCCGGGCCGCGGAAGACGCGCTTCACCTGACCGAGTTCTTGGGGAAGATCGAGAGAGAAGAAATTTTCCGGCGCTTGAAGTTCGAGCGGGAGTTCTTTTGGTTTAGAACGGATCGAGAGAAAAACGTTTCCTCGGCCGTCGGCCCAGGCGATCGAGGTCCAGGTGAAAATCGCCGCAACCGTGAAGGCGGTGAGTCGAAGCCAGCGCCGAAAACTTCCTGTTTGCCAATTAATCATAACCGATTAAGCAATCCGATTAAGCGATTAAAGACTTTTCCAACGCCTTTAATTTTCACGTCAAAATAAAACTCCTTGCGGAGTTTTTCTCATGCTGGGATTTCTAATTCTTCTGCCAGCCTGTTTCACAAAAATAACGTAACTTTATATGTTTATATGGGGTAGCCAGTTTTCTACTGTATAAATATTACCATCTTGTGAGGGGGGTTTCAAGAGACTATTTTTATAAACAATAAAAGTCTTAACTCATTATAAGAAGAGGAGTAAAGAGCTTAGATGCCTCTTAATTAAGAAGGGAGCGAAGTTTCTTCTTCATAGAGCGTGCGGCCCTTCGGTGCGAAGCGTTCGTGAGCGCCTCCCTGGGATTTTTCACTCCCATTGAAAAAGGAGCATAGGGATTACTGATGACAACCACCGGGTCCTCCGTGGCATCCTTCCTGACCCCGTTGCGAGGTTGATCCGGGCCTTGGGGAGGATCAAGGGGAGGAATCACTGGAGGAATGTCGGGAGGCAGAGGCGGCGACGTGTCTGGATTATTACCACCGCTGCCACCCCTTTGGTCATCTCCTCCTACCTCACGAGGGGATTTCCGTTGGGGGCCTGTCTCAAAAATTCCCATCACGCTCACAGAAAGCGTTTCTGAAAGAGGAGGTTCCGCGTGCGGATCGGTGTCTCCATACTCCAAAATTCTCCACTGCCGTTTTTCCTCATTCCAAATTTCGGTAGCCGCATAAAATCCGATTGTTGTCTCTGGAGGAAATCCGCCAATGGAGTCCGATTGCAGGACAGCCTCCCATTTTCCTGTGTGGGCATTACGCCGAAGGGATACGACTTGAAGGGAAAACGGCCGGCCAAACTTATGAGGGGGAGGCTTGAGGCCTGTGGCGCCCGGCCCTACCACGCCCGCGTAACCCACGCATCGCGTGGGAGGTTGGCAAATCACGGGTGGATTTTCACCCGCATCAATCACCACTTTCCACCTAAACACAACCCCCTCCGGATCCGCACTCAGAATCTCTCCCACCGCGTACCACAGAAATTCAATGCCTGTTTGAGGAGTCGGATCCTCAGGAACTTCGGGAGGGACGGGCGGCTGGGGAGGTTCCACCGGCGGTTCAACAGGGGGGTTCGGATCAAAAGGGGGGGGTTCGACGGGTGGTGGAATCACCGGCGGAATGCCGTCATCCGGAGGATTGTCCGGAGGAGCGACGGGCGGCGCAGGATCAGTCGGTTCCTGCCTTCCTTGAGAAGGCGATTCACCCTCACCGGCGCCTGTCGCCTGAGCGCGCTGAGATAGATCGTTTCCATTTCGGATCACATTTCCCAGGACGGGACGGAGATCGAACAAATCGGGATTGGGATAGATATCATCGGCGACAGGGATCCTACGGGGAAAGTTTTCCTGGAGGGCGAGAAGCTCTTCCAGAGTCGAGGCTTCTTTGACATTGGTCAAATAGGCTTCGAGGGAATCGAGATAAATTTGGGCGTTCTTGAGATCCGTACTTAAGGGAGCGGTATAGAAGGCTTTGACCGCTTCATAATAGACTTCACTCCGCGGGTCGAGGCCCTCGATCAAGTGCTTCGCTTCCTCGAGGAATTGACCGATCTCGGCTTTGAGTGGGTCACTGACTCCTTCGACCTGAGAAAGTTGTTCGATCAGGGATTGGAGTCGGCTCGCAAGCTGTGAAATATCTTCTTTGGCAACTGCAATCTCTTGATTGGCTTGAGCCTCGGCTTGTTCAAGCACCTCTTCAAGTCCGGCTATTTCTCCTGTGATCCCTGAGATCGCCTGATCCACTTGGTTGATGAGTTCAGTGCGGCGCGGCTCGATGGGATCGACGGGGGGCGGGTAATGATGAACAAATTCAATCGGAAGATTCGCCGGGATCCTTGCCTTTACAAAATCATAGGGTCTTGTCAGGGCTTGGATCACATACTCCGGGCCCAGCACTTCGTGCTTCACCATCACCACGACCTTAGCCGCATCCCCCTCTCCTTCGATGCGGATTTCGTCAATCCACATCGCATAGCCTCCTGTCGGACGGACCGCGTCAAGCGCAATGAGAACGATCTCCCCTTCCTCAAGCGGTTCCGGCAGCTTCTTCCGAGGCAAAATTTCCTCCCAGGACTTGGCTAATTCTTCGTAGGTTCTCGCCACCAGATCGATCGCTCCTCCTCCATTAAATTCCACATTGGCATCGTACCCGCGGTCGATCCGTTTAAAATCAACCGGACCGGGAGGAGGCGGGGCCTGGCCGACTTCTATCCTCTGAATCGCCGACCATTGGCTCACCGGACCTTCTTCGATTCTCTGGCTCTTCGAGCTCCGAACTCTCACAGAATAAATGCCGTTCGCAAGACCGGTGAAGCCTTCGACATCTCCGGTAGGAAAGCCCTCCCGAATCTGAAGGGGATCCCTAAAATCGGGATCCGTGGAAACCTGCACTTGATGGATGACGGCTCCCTCCACCGGGGTAAATCGCACCTCAATTTTTCCGGAAGGATCGGACGCGAGCGATTCGATGACCGGAGCGCTTTGAGTAAATTTCCAGATTTCAGCCGCTTCAACGGCCCTCGGATAAAGTCCCTCTAACACCGTTGAAACTCCCCTCAGAAGCTCGTAGGCTTTGCTTCGATTTTGGCGGAGCTGTTCCACCTCGTCGGCAATTTGAGTCAAGATTCGGAAAAAGTTTTTCGAGGGAGGATTTTCCGGTATCCAGGCATCGTCGAAGAGGGTTTGGAGCTTTTCCAAAATCTCAACCCAGAGGCCGGCAATTTCTACATTCGAAGTCTTCTGGAGAGATTCGTTGGTCTCGTTGACTTGTGTCACCACCAGGGTCACGGCCTCTTGAATCGCCTTCAAGGTAATCTCCAAATCTTCCCGGACTGGATCCCCGCTTCGGAGGACTTCCAGACTCTTTTGGGCCGTTACGATCTGGAGGTCGGCTTCTTTTAAAATCGAGGGGGAGGATCCCGTCTCCCTATTTTCGCCGACCAAAGCCCGGATCTCACCGTAAACCTTGACCGCCTGATCATAGACCGATTGCGCCTTCTCGATGGAAACAACAGCCTCGATCTTTTGACTCGTTTCTGCGATCAACTCTTGAAGCCGGACGGTCTCGGCCTCGATGGAAGCCGTGATTTGAACTCCTTTTTCTTTAAGGGAGTCGAGAGCGACGGCGGTTTCTGCCATCGGTTCCGGCTCAACCGTAGGAGGCTTCAGCGGTGAATCGGATTCCCACCGATTTTGGGAGGATCCTTCGTCTGAATTCTGACGATCCTGCCCCTTAACGGGCTCTTCCGGATCAGGGTCAATGGGAACGACTGGAATGCGGACCCCGGTGACAGAGGCATTGACATCGTCTAAGGGACTGGTTTTCTCTTGGGCGAGGGCAAGAGGGGTAGGCAGTATATATAGGAAAGCAGTTAGAAATGAGACGAGCCAACAGCTCGAACGAAAAAGAGGGGTTGATCTAAAAGCAGCTAAAAATGTCTCTTTTCTTTCCATTCTTTTCATCTTTAAGTTCTCCTTTCTTGAATATTCCCAATCAGTTAACATTTATTTAATATCCTTTTTAAGTTGTTTTACTAAACTCAATAATACCCATTGCCGTTCAAAATTGCAAGGAAAAATCATACAGTAAAAACATGAAAATGATAGCATTAACGATCAAAATATATAAATTTTTCAACGTTTCCACACCTTAAGCAGAGACCCTCAAGACCCTGTTTTGGACCTCTCCGATCAGATTCCAAATGATTCTCTCCATTAGAATTGCGTAGACAAAATCTTTCATCCAGTAGCCGTCTTTCGGAACCGAAACTGTCGGAATCCAGCGCTTCAAAAGCTCCTCAACCCCGGACCGGCCGAGATGACCGGAGATACGCGCCCAGTGAATGATTTGAGTCGGGTCTAAAACCCTTGTGGGATCAGCCACTTCATAGATGAGACCGGTGAATTCTTTGGCTTCGGCAATCTGGCGCACCAAGGCTCGCTCCTTCTCGTGAACCAGGAGAATGATATGCTCATCGCTCGCAACCCTCCTGAGCTCGGCGATCTTGTCGCCCAGCTCGATTTCAGGCTTGGAAATTTTTTCCACATCGGGCTCTGTCTCGTACTGGTCACCCACCTCATCCCCGACCGCCACAATGCGGTAATTGATCTGCGAGAGAAGGTCCTGGAGATGAACCAGACCGGCGCGGCCCACCAAGATCTCCTCTGCCATCTGGCCCAATGGGGCACCCCGAGCTCCTTCTTCTTTGGCTTGCGCCAATCCGAGCAAGCTCTCAATCAACTGAATCTTGAGCTCATACCGGGAAGGATTGATCCGTTTCATCGCCTTCAGTGTTTCGCTCCAGGCGAGAATCTCACTTGGCACCACGTTGCCCCAGTTGGGATCTTTGACGTGAGCCAGTTCGTGCGCAAAAAACACACCGAGATCATCAATCAGACGGTCCAACGCCCCGGCTTGCTCTCTCAGGAGTCTCACCGATTCCGTGAACTCCTCTCCCAGAAAGCCGTTTAATTTTTCTTTACTGACGACGACGGCCGGCGTCGTGCCGCGGAAATCGGTGTAGCCATCCTTGTGGTCGGCCAGGATTTCTCCGTCCGGTTCCTCGGTCCGAATGGGCACGCCCGCGCCGGAGCTTGGGAAGAAATCTTCATGGACCCCCGGGACGCCGCGTTTTTCAGCCCAGCGAGTGGCTGCACTAAAGAGGATCGCCTCCCGTTTGGGCTCGCCTCCCCCCTGCTTCAGGTCTCGAATCACCTCCGCCAAGAAGGCCGCGCGCTCTTCAGAATAACCCCACCCCTTGAGCTGGATCTTCATCGCTTCAACTTCCTCCAGGATCTTCGGCTCTCCCGCCAATTTCACCGGAGCAAGCCGAAGTTCCGCGCGAGCTGTTCCAGCAACAAAGAGGGTTGGGAGTTGATCGGCTAAGGCATAATCCACTTGAACAAAGTCATCGTTATAGTCATCGTAAAGAGCAAACTGCATCCTCTGTTTCCCAACCCCCCCGTAATAAGATTCAAGGCCTGGATAAGCAGAACTCTTCCACCAACCAAAAGGATCGATTTCATCCCCAATCGCCGTACTCGATAATTCTTTCCCTGTGTTATCCATGGAAATGAGCCTCTGTCCCGCAATCTGGGATTGCCTATAAACCCTCTTTTCCTCCTCGCTCATCTCCTCGCGTTTTCCCTTGTCAGGATTCTCAATCACAACAGCACGGGTAATACTCCCATCCTTTGCCACGGTATAAGCCACGGCTCCGGAAACCCCACGGATCTGTCTCATTCCGTCCGTGAAGGAGGAAGGGGTGGGGTCGTTGGACGGATGAAAATGCAGACCCCGATATAACTTTTCACCAACAAATTCAGCCGTATTGTTCCGGGCCCCGCGGAAGGAGAGGTAAATCGTGCCGCCCGGCTGAATCTGTGAAAGAGCCGTTTCATAATCCAGCCGTTTGAGGGTCTCCACTAACGCCGTCCCTTCCTTCGACTGAAAGAGCAATCCCTCAAAATCAGTGTGAGCTCGAAGGCGAAGGAAGGTCTTCCCTTTCTGCCGTTGTCTGGCAAGGAACTCCGCATTAATCACTTCCACGGGGACAGTCCCTGGGATAGAAAGCTTCACCGCCAGAGAGTCGAGTCCTTTGTTCCGCCGCGTTGGATCGGGGTGATCGATCTCCTCATGGATGGCAGCCAATGCGCTGCTCACCTCAATGTATCGAGGGCTCTTTAAGAAAGAGGAGAGGAAATCCCAATCTTTTTTCTCTCCTTCCCGGAGGACCCCTTTCATCTCATCGCGGATCAAAATTTGGGCCCGCTCAAAATTCTTGGAGGCGGCACTCGAGGCGGTGACGGGATAAATGAGTTGAACCATTTCAAAAAATCGTTGGAGTCTCTTATGATTTTCAGCACTCCCCACCCAGTCGCGTTTCTCGGGCCTCAATTCCGGCCGGTCTGAATCTTTGGAATCATCTATCCCCGCCCACGCCTTCACCCCTTTCGAAAAGCCGGAAAGGAGGTTTTGGAGAGATCTGATCAGGCCTTTTTGCAATCTCAAGGTTTGAGCTCGATCTAGGGTAATTGCCCATTTTGTCGAACGCTCGTTCTCTGAAAGCAAATGGGTTGTCTCAATCCACCCCAATTCCTGTTGGAGAATGTCCAGACTCTGTTCGGTCTCTTTTGTGAGATGATCTAGATCTCCCCCTCGGGTTTCGTAAATCCGGTGTAAGAGCCGGTAGCCTTCGACGATCACTTGATGGAGCCATTCTTCGCCGCTTAAACCCTTAAGTTCCTCCATGCGGTCATAAGCAAGGTAGGGTTGGAAGAGACTCGTTACCTTTTCACGATTGATCTCCTCGCCTTTTTGTGCGCTCTCCAACGTTTGGACCAGCGTTGAGATCATCCCTTGAGCAATCTCCTTTTCTCTTTGATCGAATTCACCCAACTTGCCCGCATTCAGAATCCGTTGATCCACTGAAACGTAATGACCCAGAATGTCACCGCTTTCATCCGCATAGGAAGCCAGTTTATAAAGGACCCCTCGAGTGAAGGTCTCCACATGTTCGAGCGCTTTCTTCTGGGCTTCCCGCACTTCTCTAGCAGTGGGCCTTCTTCCCGAAGCGGCTTGAAGGAGTTCCAATAACTTTTCAGCCGCATAGTCGCTCAAGGGAGGCTCTTCCTTGCGTCTGCCCGTGTTCTCGTCAATATTTTTTTTCTGCTCCTCGGCAATGATCTGGCGGGCCGCCAGAAGATTGCCGTTCTTCACCGCTTGAAGAAAATCGAAGTAATACTCAAAGACATCCACCCGGCTGAAATAGGCGTTGGGGATCCCCAGGGTTTCTTCGAGAATCTTAAATTGTTCCCCGATTAACTTTTCCTGTTCTATCTCAGGAAGATTTTGCGAGAGTTTCTTTTTGTTTTCCTTAAATTTCGCTTCGCGGTCGAGCCAGTTTTGAAGGGGGTTGTTTTTGGCAAAATCCGAATCCGCCACGGACCGATAGAATTTGATCTTTTCCCGGAAGGTCCGGCTGTGCATCAAATCGCTCGCCGCAAGATAGCCTTGATACAAGTCTTCCCGTTCTTCTTCACTCAAAAGCCTCATATAGGTGGAAGCAACGAATTCCGCGAAGAAATCGCGGAAGATTTGTCCCGGATCATCGGAGCCGTGGTAAATCCGGCGGCTGTTCAAGGCCATAACCTGCTCCAGAAGTTTGAGGTCCTCAGTTTCAAGTTGATCCTTCTTCGACGGATCAAGAGAGGGGTCGTTCAGAAGCTTCTTGATCTGAGTGATCTCGGAAGCCACAAACTTTTTATCGGTTTCGTCAATACTGCTCTCGGTCGTCTCATGGAGGAAAAAGGCGCGAATCAATGCCTTGGCCGATTCCATCGGCCTCTTCCACTTCGGAGTCCGGCGAAGCCGGTTGAGCTTGAGAAGAAACTCCTGGCTGTAATACACACGGTCTTTTCTCCCCATGTAGGCCATAGTGTCCGCCTTGGGATCAATCCTTTTTTCAAGGAGCGAGGCTTTTACGCCAATCCGCCTGAAAATTTTGACTGGGTATCCTGCTTGAATTAACTCAGGAGGCATCTCGGTTGTCAGTAACTTTTGAACCAATTCCCCCTGGACCTCATCGAGGGTTCCCCTGGAGACGCCAAGGCCGTAGGCGTATTCCATTTCCGAGATCTCTTTACCGAGAGTGGGTGCCATTCGGTAAGCCTCGTCGAACAATTGCTCTGCCTTCGCTTTAACCCCTTCTGCGTCTTCTGCCCAATTTAAAGCGATGACTTCCTTCAACCTGAGCCAGGCAATCGACTCGCTACCAGGAGGCAAATGCTCCTGCCATTCGTGGGGAGTCATTTCGATCCCATAGAGTCTAGCGAAGGCTTGAATCATATCGCTTGTGACCCAAACAAATTCGCGGGCAAGTTCCGCCAAGATTTCTGCCGATATTTTTCTTCCTCCACGGAGTCTCTTTTCCAAGTATTCCTCGGCCAGCTTGAGTTCCTTGAGCTGGTAGAGATTCAAGTTATAGATTTGGTTGCCGAGTTTTTCCAAAAGCGCATCGCTCGGCTTTTCAATCTTCGGATCGATCATCCGGAGGATGGCCCAGAACTTATCTTTGAAGTCAGACTCCTCGGCAAGCGACTGAATCTCACGGCCTGTCCTTAAGGCAAGACTTTGGTCTTCAATGATCTTTTCCACCTTCAGACTGAGGAGAAAGAGGCGATGGAGGAGAGACCTTTCTCCGAAGATTTCTTTGAAGCGCTCTTCCACAAAGCGTTTAAAGCTTTCTTCATAGGACTTCTGCCTCTCTTTGAGCTCCTCCTGTTTTAATTCAATCTGGTTACGAATCTGGAGTCTCTCTTCGTCACCTTTTGTCCTGCCGTGCTCTTCCCATAACTTTTCTAAGTCTTTTTCTCCCTCCTCCAGGACTTTTTGATACTCTTGCTGCTCTTTGAAAAGGGCCTGGTCAAACTTCTTAAATTGAACCATGAACTTTCTCACCTTCTCCAAATCCTCCCCTTTCATCGAAGGCACACCTTGTTGAAGGATTCGTAAAACACGAGAAAGGGCCGGAATCTCCTCTTGCCTTTCGTCTTGGTCGAGGAGGCTCGGCACGTTTTTCTGATATCTTTTGGCCAGCGTTTCCAGATGAATTTGAGTCGCCCTTGGAATCATCCGGTTTAGAACCGGGGTGGCGGCAATGAACTGGGCCAGCGTCGCCCAAGGCTCTTGAGATCTCCGGATTCGGTCAAGCAAGCGGCTAATTTCTTTCTCCAGAGTTTCTCTCTCATTCGCATCCTGCACTTCTTGAAGCTTTTTTTGACGGTCCGTCAGTTTCTTTACTCTTCTCTGGAAGTTCCACTGCGAAAGGGAGTTTATTATTGTCCCTCCAAATCTGATGACGGGGACGGCTAAGGCGATGGCTAACGCTGCTCCCAATAAATAGGGACCCCCAAAAACAAGACCGAGGAGTCCAGCAACTCCTACCACAATCTTGGTGGTGATGGCCGTTTTCCTTCCTCTCAGGAACTGTCTCTTATACACATCTGACGCTGCCGACGATCTTACGCG
>CAZMFE010000013.1:0-18013 GCA_964565495.1 uncultured bacterium | reverse complement strand
GCTCCTTCCTGCTCTAAATTTCTTCTGAGGTCCGGGGGGGCGATGTCGGCGCGGGCGAGGAGAAATCTCCTTCCGCGGATTTCGCCTGCCTCTTTCAACCTTTCAAAAAGACCCGCACTCGTAAATTCCTCAGGAACCAGGTCGGCCCAAAGTCCTCTCTGGCAAAGCGCCTCGGCGGTGGCTTCGCCGATCGCCGCGATTCGAAGGCCCGAAAAAATCCGCACGTCCTTTTTCAGGTGTGTCATCCTCTGGAAGAAACTTTCCACTCCGTTCACACTGGTAAAGACGACCCAATCGTATTGGGTGATCTCCTGAATCTCACGATCCAATCGCTCAGAATTGGAGGGAGGAAGGATTTCGATGGTCGGAAACTCCAAGACACGGGCGCCTGCTTCCTTTAATTTCTCCACAAGCTCACTCGCTTGGGCCCGCGCTCGAGTGACGATAACGGTTTTCCCTCGAAGGGGCTTAGGTTCAAACGGGGCGAGCCCGCTTCTCAGTCTCACAACTTCGCCAATAATCGTCAACGCGGGGGATTCCACGCGGGCCCTTCTTGTTTTCTCAAGGATGTCCTTCAAGGTCCCGACCACTACCTTTTGGGTCGGGAGCGTTCCCGCCTCGACGACAGCGGCTGGGGTTCGGGCAGGTTTCCCTCCCTCTAAGAGGAGCTTCACAATCCTTGGAAGATTTTTCACCCCCATGAAAGAGACAAGGGTCCCCCGTAACGAGGCGAGCATTTTCCAATCCACTTCGGATTCTTTCTTCGTTGGATCTTCGTGTCCCGTGACAAAGGTCACCTGAGAAGCCCATCGTCGGTCTGTCAGGGGAATTCCCACCCAGGCCGGCACCCCGGTACCTGCGCTAATCCCTGGAATAACTTCAAAGGGAATTCGGTGACGTGCCAGAAAATCCGCCTCCTCCCCGCCCCGGCCGAAGATAAAAGGATCGCCTCCTTTGAGGCGCACGACGAGTTTTCCCCGCCGAGCAAGTTTCAAGAGAATCCCGTTAATTTCCCTTTGTTCTTTGGAGGGAGTGCCTCCTTTCTTTCCGACGAAGATTTTTTCGGCGGGGGGAGCAAGGGTAAGAAGTTCCGGACTCACGAGCCAATCGTAGACCACGGCCTCGGCCCGACGGAGCGCTTCGGCACCTCTCAGCGTCAAAAGCCCGGGTTCTCCCGGCCCGGCTCCCACCAGAATAACTTTTCCTTTCTTTCGTTTCATCTTCTCAGATCCCGATGCATTCCGTGTAAAATCTTCTCGCCCCCCTGAGCGAGAATTTCCTCCGCCAGCCGCACGCCGATCGATTGCGCATCCTGAGGAACCGCTTCAAGTTTCGCTTCGGCCCATTGACGTCCGTCAAGGGACCATAGAATTCCTGCGGCGACCAATCTTTTTTCTTCTCCCTCAAGGCGGGTACTCACCCCGCAGGGGAGCTGGCAACCTCCTTCAAGCCGTTTTAAAAAAGCGCGCTCGCAGGCGACTCGGAAAGCGCTCTGGGAATGATTTAACGGCCGGACGAGCTCCTGCACTTCCGGATCTTGAGAACGCGTCTCGACCGCAATGGCCCCCTGACAAGGGGCGGGATAAAATTTTTCATCCGAAAAAACTTCTGTCACCGACTCCGTCAGGCCTAATCGCTTGAGCCCTGCGTAGGCCAAAACCAGTGCATCCACGACCCCCTCCTCCAATCTCCTGAGCCGCGTATCCACATTTCCCCGGAGGTCTTCCACCACAAGCTCCGGATGAAGGCGCAGAAGCTGCAGTCGGCGCCGGAGGGAACTGGTGCCCACCCGAGCCCCCAAGGGAAGTTCGCTCAATTTCTTTCCCTCGCGGGAGATCAAACAGTCTCTGGGATCCTCCCGTTCCAAAACCGCGCCGATGCCGAGTCCTTCCGGCAGCTCAACCGCCAAATCCTTCGCGCTGTGAACCGCAAGATCGATTTCTTTCCTCAAAAGAGCGTCCTCAATCTCCTGGGTGTAAACCCGCTTCGTGGAAAAAGGATCCGCGGCGGAACGACGAATCATATCTCCCGAAGTCTTAATCCGGACCCACGTAAATCGGAGGAGCGGAAAATTCTGGGCGAGCTTTGCTTTGACAAGTTCCGCCTGATAAAGGGCCAGCTTGCTTCCGCGCGTCCCGATCAGAAACTCAGTTTTCACGAGGAAAAGGGGACCGGGGTAACCGGTCCCCCTTCTTTTGATTTTTTGTGCCTGCCCCGTGCCGGACCGAGCCGGAAAAGCGACTGGATGGCCTCTAAAGTTCTCCGAACCGTCCCCAGCCGAGAAGATTCTTTCAACGTTTCAAGAGGGGCGTGGAGAAATTTGGAGCGAAGCCGCCTCGCAAACTCTTCGAGCCGTTCCCTCTCTTCTTTTTCCAGATTCCCCCATCTCTGGATCTCGTCCCGGGCGAGTTGATCCAAAGAGTCCTGAAGAAGCTGAATCGTCGGTCCGGCTTCGAGTTGCTCAACCCCTGCCTGAAATTCCTCGACCGCTTCGCGGATATAGGCTTCGGCCTCGCGAATTTCTTTCGCGCGAAGCCGGAGGTTGGCCTGGGCCACTTCCTGAAGGTCATCGATATTATAAAGATAGACGTCGTCCAAGGAATGAACCTCGGACTCAATATTTCGAGGGACCGCGATATCGATCAGGAAAAGGGGACGGTGGCGCCTTTTGTCGATGACCCTTTTTACCGTCTCGAATTTCACGATCGGATGAGGAGCGGCCGTCGAGGTGATGAGAATATCGATGGGGACGAGAAAATTATCCCATTCTTCTTTCGACACCCAGCGGGCCCCAAACGATTCTGCGAGGAGTCGGCCTCTTTCCTCATTTCGACTCATCACATAAAGGGTCTCCGCTCCGGCCTCGCGAAGGTGTCCGAGGGCCAACTCACTCATCTCTCCGGTTCCGAGAACCATGATTTTCTTCCCCGAGAGATCTCCAAAAATTTTTTCTGCCAATTCCACCGCCACGGAAGGGATGCTCAAGGCTCCCTCGCCGATTCTCGTCTTCGTCCGGACAAGCTTCCCTACCCGAAGCGCCCGCTCGGCCCACCGGTAAAGAAACGAATCCACGGTCCCCGCCTCTTGGGCGGCCCGGAAGGCTTCCCGGAGCTGTCCCAAGATTTCGTTCTCCCCCACCACCATGGAGTCAAGCGCGGCGGCCACCCGAAAAAGATGCTCAATCGCCGGAGCCCCCTCCAAGCGATAGGCGTAACCTTCAAATCGAGAACGGTCAATCCCGTGAAAAGCCGTCAGAAAATGAGCGATCGTTTCCGAGGGAAGCTCTCCTTTTTCCATCGAAAAATAAAGCTCCACCCGGTTGCAGGTAGAAAGGATGAGGGTCTCCACCGAGGGCCATTCGCGGCGGATCCATTCGTAGGCCTCTGGAAGCTTCCTCTCCCTAAAATGAAGGGTCTCCCGAATTTCCACCGGGCAATTCTTGTGGTTGATTCCATAAACCAAAAATTGAATCATCGGCTAACCCAAGTCATTTGAAGAGCTGATGCAATCCTTTTCCCAAAAAATTGGTTCCAAAAAAATTTAGGAAAACAAATGCGAAGGCAATCAGACTCAAGACCACCGGCCGCTTCCCTCTGGAAGCCCTCCCATAGTGGACGTAGACCAACCCCAGGTAAAAGAGGGTGATTCCGAGGGTCGCAATCGTCTTCGGCTCCCAAAGCCAGTAGGTGCCGAAAGCCGACTTCGACCACAGGAACCCGATTCCAATGGCAAGCGCCAGAAGGAAAACCCCCCAGGCCATCGGCTGATAAATCAAGCCCTCGAGTGCCTCCAACGAGGGTAATCGATGGTAGAACGTCCCCCCTTTTTTGCGCTTCAGTTCTCGATGCTGCACCAGATAAAGAACAGCCGCGGCAAAAGAGAGTGAGAAACTCGCGTAAGCAAAAAAAGCGGTCCCCAAGTGGAGCGCAAAATAAGGGTTAAGAGGAGAAGGAAGCGAAGTCTGACCCGCGTGAAACCGCAAAAGTCCTCCCCCCACAAGGAACGCAAGGAGAGGGGCAAGGATGAGGCCGAAGGATTCACTTTGGACCCGGGCCAAGAGCACCAGGTAGACAAAAGCGAGCGCCCACGAAAAGAAAGCCATCACATGACCAAAATTCGATACCGGAATCAAAAGCCCCTCCGTCTTACTCTCGGAAAAGAAAAAAAACGTATGGACGAGGAACCCCACCCGAACCAAAACGAGGGCCCCCCGGTTCATCTTCTCCACAAAACCCAGAAAGGCCGCAAGGTGGAGAAAGAAAGCCGTCAGGTAAAGGCCGGCGGAGATGCCCAAAATGGAGAGGGAAAGTGTCATTTCCTGCGAATCCTTCCAAGTTTTTCAAGGAGCCGCCCGGTCGAAGGCGGAATCACCTTTTCAAGCTCTTCGCGCAGCCTCTTTGCAAACAAGGGACTGGTCCCATCCGTCGAAATGGCAATCTGGAGGGGTCCTCGCTGAACGACCGCCGGAACGGTGAAGTCACAAAGCTCAGGATCATCCACCACGTTGACCAAGATTCTTCTTTTTCGACATTCTCGAGAGACTCGTGCGTTAAAGTCACGATCCGAGGTAGCAACGATTACTAAGGTAGGGGGGTGGTCTCCTCGCCCCCTCTCACGACGGAACGTCCAAAAGGGGCCAGGCCCCTTTTGGCGTTTTCGCTCCACCCCCACCCCTTTCAGAATAAGGGAACAACCGCTCCTCTTTGCCAGCCCCCTCAGCGACTTCGAGAAACCTTTGCTGACACAGGTGATCCGAGCTCCTCGTTTGAGGAGGGCCTGAATTTTTCGAGTGGCGACTTTGCCTCCCCCAAAAACGAGGCACCGCCGGCCTTCAAGGTTAAGAAGAAGGGGGTAACCGGTCATTGGAAGCTTTCCTGCAATGTAGGAAAGGTGCCCGACCGGACGTCAGAAAGGTAGCGCGAAAAGGCCTGCCGGGCCTCCTTTTCAAACTGGGCGTAACGGCGGACAAAACGGGGGTGGACCGGGCCCTCAAAACCAAGAAGGTCGTGAAGGACAAGGATCTGGCCGTCCGTTTCAGGCCCCGCGCCACACCCCACAGTGGGGCAGGAAATTTTTTTGGTAATTTTCCCGGCGAGTCGATAGGGAACGCACTCCAGCACGAGAGCAAAAATCCCGGCCTCTTCCAACTTCTCGGCGTCCTCAAGAATCTGACGCGCCTGCCCGGGTTCCCGGCCCTGCACCTTGTAACCGCCCAAAAAAGTCGATGTCTGGGGAGTCATTCCGAGGTGTCCCATGACAGGAATTCCCGCCTGAACCAATCCTTTAACGGTTTTAACCGAAGGGCCGGCTCCTTCGAGCTTGACGGCGTCCGCCCCGGCTTCTTGAATGAAGCGGCGCGCGTTCCGCTCGGCCTTTTCGAAGGAGCTTTGGTAGGAACCGAAGGGCATATCGGCGACCACGAGGGCATGTTTGGCGGCACAAGCCACCGCCTTCGTGTGGTGAAGCATCTGGCGCATCGTGACGGGGAGGGTTGATTCATAACCCAACAGGACCATCCCGAGAGAATCGCCGACCAGAAGGATGTCCATTCCTACCCCATCCAGAATCCGTGCGAAAGGAAAATCGTAAGCGGTCAGGGCTGCGATTTTCTCCCGGCCCTTTTTCTCCTGGATGGATTTAACGGTAAGTTTCACAGCTTTGGGGTCAGGCCTTGACCCCATGACTCGGCTGGACCGTGCTTTTTGCCAGTCCGGCCGCTTCGAGAATCTCTGGAATCAAATCTCCCCACCCGATCGGCATGATGTGAAACCCCTGGGCCATCGGTTTGAGAGTCCGGATGAGGCGGGCGGCGATTTCCACGGCCTTTTTCTTCTTATCCGCTGCCGCGTCGATCTCCTGAATGAGCGTTTGAGGCACTCGAATCCCCGGAATATGGTCATTCATAAATTGGGCCATCTTCGCGGACTTCAGGACAATAATCCCTACAAGAAAGGGTGTTTTCACTTTTCCGCCGGAGGCGGATCCGCCTTTGGCGGAGACTTTTTCCAAAAATTTTTCATAAAGCGGCGGGTCAAAGACCGCCTGAGTCTGGAAAAACTCGCAGCCGAGCTCGATTTTTTTCTCCGTCTTCTCGCGCTCCGTCTCCAAGTCATCCACAACGGGATTGGCGGCTCCCCCAATCAAAAGATCCCTCGGGGCTCCCTCCAGTTCTTTTCCAGCCAAATCTTTTCCTTCTTTCAAAGACTTCGCTGCCTGAAAAAGACCCATGGTATCGAGATCGTAGACAGGCTTTGCGTCTGGGTGATCTCCCACCTTTGGCGGGTCCCCTCCCAGAAGAAGGACATTCCGAATTCCCAAAACATAAGCCGACAAAAGGTCGGACTGAATCGCAAGCCGATTGCGGCTGGCCGCCGTGAGCTGGAAAATCGGTTCGATTCCCTCCTCAATGAGAAGACGACACAAGGCGATCGAGCCGAGTTTCATCACACCCCCTTGAAGGTCCGTGACATTCATGGCATCCACATGGGGACCCATGGCACGCGCCTCAGCCAGAGTCTTTGCGACATCGACCCCTTTGGGCGGACCTAATTCAGAGGTGATCACAAATTTGCCTTTTGTTAATTTTTCTCTCAGGCTCATCCTGATAATCCTTTCTGCCATTTGTAGGCAATCATTAAATTCTTCATGAGCATCATCACGGTGAGGGGGCCCACCCCTCCAGGAACCGGCGTAATGAAACTTGCCCGTTTCCTCGCCTCCCCAAACTCCACATCGCCCACCAGCTGCCCCTTGACCTCCGTGGTTCCAATATCAATCACGATACTTCCCTCTTTAATCCACTCTCCCCGGAGGAGACCCGGGGTTCCAGCACAGGCGATGACGAGATCTGCACTTGAAACCGCTTCCTTGAGCGCCTCTTCAGAGGTTCCGGTATTGCAGACGGTCGTCGTCATCCGCCTCTCTCCCAAGAGGAGCTGAATCGGACGTCCCACGATAGCACTTTGACCCACAATCGTCGCGCGTTTTCCGCGGAGATTGACCCCAGTGGATTCAATCAATTCCATGGCCGCCATCGCTGTTGACGGGACCAGTCGGGGACGGCGAAGGAGGAGAAGACCCAGGTTCACCGGATGAATTCCTTCCACATCCTTTTGATAATTAAACACGCGGAAAATTTGGACACTATCAAATCCTTCGGGAAGGGGCATGGTGATAAAGATCCCGTGCGACTTGGAATCGCTCGCTTTCCGAACTTGGTCCATCAATTGACTCGGGAGCCGCGTGTCTCGGGGAGGAACCTCTTGAAAGCTGATTCCCAGTTGGGAGGCGAGTTTTCTCTGCTGCTCTACATACCAATGAGAAGCCGCATTCCCCCCCACCTGAATAGCCACAAAAAGGGGCACCTCGAGTTCTTTTTTGACAAACCCTTCGATCTCGGAACGGATCTCTTGCTGGATCTTTGCCACCAAAGGCTTCCCGAGGAGGAGCTTCGCTTCAGCCATTTGAGTCTCTTTGGACATGACCGGTCTCAAAACGTTTCTTCACCTCTTCAAGGGCACGGCCCGCCCGTTCTTTTTTTTCGGGATTCTTCAGGTAAACACAATTAATCTGGGCGGTGTCGCAGGCCCCTTGGAAGGCGGCCTTAAGAAGCGACCGACTCACGCGAAGGTCATTGGCAATGGAGCCTGGAATGATGCCTTCAAGAGACTCGACCGCCTCTTTGGCCATCGTCACGAGAAGGGCCAAATCTGCCTGAAGACGAAAGGAATTCTCCAAGGCTTCGTCAATCAACTGTTCCTTTCGTTCCTTCTCCGAAATTTTTTTCGCCTTCGCGTAAGTTTTCAATACGCCCTGATAAACTTTGGGGTCGAGGTCAACGATTTGCAAGGCATCTTTTTTCGCCTTCCGAAGAAGAGAAACCGCATTCTGAAGCGAGACCTTCCGCGTTTCGTCCACCTTCTTCATCCCGATCTGAGCCACCATCTCCGCAAGGCCAATCCCTAAGCAAGCCGCATAGGCGCTCGCGCTTCCTCCTCCCGGTACCGGCTTCTTACTGGAAAGCTCTCTCAGATAATGAGATAAGGAAAGGGAGGTATACCTTTTCACTTGGGTCTCCGGATTTGGCTCGGAGGTTTTGAATAGAAGCGATCAGTATAGGAGGACTCGCTTGTTAATGCAAGCTCAAATATGCTATAACCTCCTCCGTGATCGAGGTTAGCATCATTATCCCCACTTATAATCGCGCCTCTATTCTTGACCGAGCCCTTCGATCGGTTTTGACTCAAAAAGGTGTCTCTTTCGAGACGATCGTCGTGGATGACGGATCCACGGATGGAACAAAAGACCTCGTTCAGTCCGTCATTGCGGGGAGCGAAGCGACAAAGCAATCTCTAAGCCCTGAGATTGCTTCGCCCCTCCATAAAAACATGACGGGGCTCGCAATGACAAACATAAGATATCTTTACCAATCTAACCGCGGCCCCTCAGCCGCTCGAAATCTGGGGATTTCGCACGCGCGAGGAAAATTCATCGCCTTTCTCGACTCCGATGACGAGTGGATGCCGGGAAAACTCGTAGCGCAACTCCACTATTTTGAAGAAAATCCAGACTCGCTGATTTGCCAAACCGAGGAAATTTGGATTCGAAATGGGAGACGTGTCAATCCCATGAAGAAGCACAAGAAATACGGCGGATGGATTTTTGAGAAATGCCTCCTTCTCTCGATCGTGAGTCCATCGGCGGTGATGATGCGTCGGGAATTTTTTGACCGAGTCGGTCTCTTTGACGAATCCCTCCCTGCCTGTGAGGACTATGACCTCTGGCTTCGCGCGAGTTGTCGGATGCCAATCGGCCTCATCGAAAAACCGTATGTCATTAAATACGGCGGCCACCTGCCTGCCGGCGAGGCAGGCGCCGACCAACAGTCCCGCTGTTTCCCGGTCCTGGACCGGTTTCGGATTCGTTCGATTCGAAATCTTCTGGCGTCTGGGGTTTTAAACGAATCCCAAAAAGAGGCGGCTCTTCAAGAGTTGAAGTGCAAATGCGAAATTGTAGCCCGTGGCGCTCTCAAAAGGGGCCTGGCCCCTTTTGGTGTTTGATGGATCGGCTTTACCGGCCCCGGAAAATCTACATTGAGAAGGCCGCTCGAGATTTTCCGGACGTCCGGAAAATCCTGTTACGGCTCTCGGGGGTGCCCGTTGAAGAAGTTGAAAATACCCGCTCTCTGATTGAATCGTTGCGTCAAACAAACGACCCCATCGGCGAAGGAAAACGCTGCCTCCTTTTGGCGCGGGACCGGGGGCGTGCCTTCAAGCCCTTCCCCAGTCCCGAAGGGCTGGTTTCCTGCAATTTTTACTCTCTTCATCTGGTCGAGGGCTGCGATTTGGAGTGCTCCTACTGCATCCTCCAGGCCTATCTCACGAATCCGCTTTTAACCGTCTATGTGAATACCGAAGAGATTCTTGAAGGACTCGAGGTTTTTCTCAAGGAAAATCCGAACCAAGTATTTCGGATCGGAACGGGGCAATTGGCCGATTCCCTTTCTCTCGACCCTTTGACCGGGCATTCTGAAATTCTTGTTCCCTTTTTTTCTCGGCAGACCAATGCCCTTCTCGAATTAAAAACAAAAAGCGTCAACATCGCTCGGCTTGAGAGACTGGACTCCAAGGGCCGAACCCTCGTGGCCTGGTCGATGAATACGAAGAGGATTCAAAGAGAAGAAGAACACAAGTGCGCTTCGATTGAGGAGAGGATCGAAGCGGCGAAACAATGCATCCGTTGGGGCTACCGCGTCGCCTTTCATCTTGACCCGCTCATCGATTATGAGAATTGTGAAGAGGAATATGAAGCGCTTGTGGAGGAAATTTTTTCTGAGGTGTCTCCCGAAGAGGTCGCGTGGGTCAGCCTGGGGACGCTCCGTTTTATGCCCGAACTCAAGTCGATTATGGAGAATCGTTTCCCCAAGTCGCTTCTTCCTTATGGCGAATGGGTCCGCGGCGTCGACGGAAAAATGCGCTATTTTAAGAAAAGACGAATCGAACTCTACCAAACACTTGCTCGCGCCCTTCACCGATGGGCCCCCGCCGTTCCCCTTTATTTTTGTATGGAAACAGAGGAGGTGTGGCAGGAAGTCTGCGGGGAAAATATAATTCCTGACGAAACGATCAGGCGTCTCGACACCGTCGCTTTGATTTAATTCTCAGGCGTGTTCTGTCTTTATTTTAGCGATGTATTTCTCGGGATTCTTTTTGAATTTCGCGAGGCAATTCTTGCAGCAGAAGGCGTATTCCTTTCCCTGGTAAACGGTGGTCACTTTTGCATCCGCCTTTTGGCCGGAAACCGGGCAGACGGTGTTGAGGGCCGGCTTCGCCTCCTCCGCAAAAGTCGGTGTCAAGGAGACAAGATAAAGGCCCGTTCCCAAAAGAAACGCTAAAAGACCTTTCCCTACCTTTTTCATTTCAAAGCTCCTTTCTTTCCGCCAAACTACTTGGCGCCCGCCTGCCTGCTGTCGGGCAGGGATCCGCCACGCTTTGTGGCGGACATCTCAAAGTTCCACTTCCAAATCGCATAAATGGCGGGATAAACAAGCAGTTCTAAAATAAACGAAGTAAAAAGCCCTCCGACCATCGGCGCGGCGATTCGCTTCATCATATCAGCACCCGTCCCCGTCGACCACATAATCGGAAGAAGGCCCATAAAAGCCGCCATGACGGTCATCATCTTGGGCCGGACCCGCTTCACGGCGCCGTGAATAATGGCCTCTTCCAGATCTTCTTCCGTCTTCATCTTCCCTTTCTCGACCGCCTCTTGGTAGGCCAAATCCAGAAAAAGAAGCATAAACACACCGGTCTCCGCATCCAGTCCCATGAGCGCAATCATCCCGACCCAGACGGCGATGGAAATATTATAACCGAGGAGCCAAAGGAGCCAGACCGCGCCGATCAAAGAAAAGGGAACCGCGAGAAGGACGATTCCAGTCTTCACGGCTGATTTCGTATTCATATAAAGAAGCACACAGATGATAAAAAGTGTGAGAGGGATGACAATCTTGAGCCGATTTTTGACCCGAATCATATTTTCATACTGGCCGCTCCACATCAGGGCGTACCCCGGTGGAAGACTTAGCTCTTTGGCGACGGCTGCCTTTGCTTCCTCCACATACCCTCCGATATCCCGTCCTGTCATGTCGACAAAGACATAGCCGGCCAAAAGGCCATTTTCATTTCGAATCATCGCCGGCCCGGAGCGAAACCGGATGTCGGCAATTTCTGCCAAGGGAATCTGGGCCCCGGTCGGTGTCGGGACAAGGACCCGCTTCAATTTTTCGACGTCGTCCCTAAGCTCCCGGGCGTAGCGGACGTTCACGCTGTAACGCTCCCGGCCTTCCACTGTCGTCGTGACCGGCTCTCCTCCAATCGCAGACATCACAATCATCTGGGCGTCCTCGACAGAGAGTCCGTAGCGGGCGAGCTGCTCACGCGCGAGCTCAAAATCCAAGAAATAGCCGCCCGTCACTCGCTCGGCATAAATGCTCCGAGTGCCGGGGACTTTTCGTACGATTCCTTCCACCCGAATCGCAATCTCCTCGATTTTCTTAAGATCGGAACCAAAAATTTTGATTCCGATCGGGGTCCGAACGCCGGTGGTGAGCATATCGATGCGATTTTTAATCGGCATGGTCCAAGCATTCGTGCTCCCCGGAATCCGAAGCGCCTCATCCATTTCGTTAATGAGTTCCTCGTAGGTGATTTGCTCCGGCCAGAGAAAACGCAACGGCTGTTTAAAAATCTCAGGGACCCACAACGAATACCAGCGTCTCAGCCGACGCCACTCTCTCTCCGGCTTAAGCATCACGACCGTTTCCATCATCGAAAAAGGAGCCGGGTCGGTCGAGCTCTCAATCCGACCGGCCTTGCCGAAGACTTTCTCGACTTCAGGAAAACTTTTCAGGATCTTGTCCTGTTTTTGCATCAAACTCTGGGCTTCAGTCACCGAAATCCCAGGGAGAGTCGTCGGCATATAAAGAACATCTCCTTCACGGAGAGGCGGCATAAATTCGGAGCCGAGTTTCAAATAGATCGGAATCGTCGTGAGGACGAGGGCGAGCGCCGCGAGGAGGGTCTCCTGTCGGTGGCGCAGAACAAAGCGGCAGGCCGGTTCGTAAATCCGGAAAAGGATCTTGCTAATGGGATGTTTTTCTTCGGGATAGTAAGTCCCGACGGCTAATGTGGTCGCAACCTTTGAGAACCACCGATTTTTGAGATGAATCGGTTCCATCCGGGTAAAAAGCATCCGCATCGCCGGATCCAAGGTCACCGCCAAGACTGCGGCAATCGCCATCGCTAAATTCTTGGCCCACGCAAGGGGTTTAAAGAGTCGGCCTTCTTGATCGACCAGAGTAAAAATCGGCATGAAGGCGACCGCAATCACCAGGAGTGAAAAGAAAACAGACGGCCCCACCTCCTTCAGGGCCTTCAGGCGAATCGCGTGGTAATCCCCTTTTCGTCCTCCTTCAACCCATTGTTCGAGGCGTTTATAAGCATTTTCGACTTCAACGATGGCGCCATCCACAAGGACGCCGATCGAGATGGCGATCCCGGAAAGGGACATGATGTTGGAAGTGAGATTCATCCCGTAGAGAGGAATAAATGAAAGGAGGACCGAGATTGGAATCGTCACAATCGGAATAATCGCGGAAGGGAAATGCCAGAGAAAAAGAAGGATAACGAGACTCACGATCACCATTTCTTCAATCAGCTGGTGTTTCAGGGTGTCCATCGCCCGAAGGATGAGCTCGGAGCGGTCATAGACCACCTCAATCTTTACACCGGAGGGAAGGGAAGGCTCAATTTCTTTGAGTTTGATCTTCACGCGCTCGATGACATTCAAAGCGTTCTCCCCGTAACGCATAATCACGGTACCGCCCACCACATCGCCTTCGCCGTTCAAGTCGGCTAGGCCGCGTCGGATATCGGGGCCCACCGTTACGTTGGCAATATGTTTGACAAGCACCGGAACGCCCTCCCTCTCGCCCACCGCAATCTCCTCAAGCTCTTTGATCGACTTGGCATAACCCCGCCCGCGGACCATATATTCTGCGCCTGAAAATTCAAGGAGCCGGCCTCCCACCTCCTGATTCCCTTTGCGAATGGCGTCGATGACTTCGCTCAAGGGAATGTTAAAGGCGAGGAGCCGGTTGGGATCCACCGTGATTTGGTATTGCTTGACGAAGCCTCCAATCGAGGCCACCTCGGAAACGCCCGGCACACTTTGAAGGTAGTAGCGAAGGTACCAATCTTGAAACGACCTAAGCTCCTGCAAACTATGTTTCCCGCTCGTATCGACTAAGGCGTATTGGAAAACCCAGCCGACGCCCGTGGCATCGGGACCCAACTCGGTTTTGACTCCTTCAGGAAGACGAGGAATGATTTTACTCAAGTACTCAAGCGTCCGGCTTCTCGCCCAATAAACGTCAGTCCCGTCTTTAAAAATCACATAAACATAAGAAAACCCAAAATCGGAGAATCCGCGGACCGCCTTCACGCGCGGCGCCCCCAAAAGAGAAGCCACAATCGGGTAGGTGACCTGGTCTTCGATGATGTCCGGGCTCCGGTCCCAGCGAGAGTAGATGATGACCTGGGTGTCCGAAAGATCGGGAATCGCATCGAGGGGGACATTTTTAAAACACCAGACCGCCCCGATCATCGCGGAGAGGACAAAAAGAAGAACGAGAAACTTATTGCGAGCCGAAAATTCGATGATTCGCTCGACGAGGCCTTCTTTTCTCGTCTTCGACTCAGTGAGCATGGGGAGGTCCTCCGGAATCTCGCGAAGGAGCAGCCATTCCTTGAAGCGCGCCTTGGAGGCGGCTTTCGGAATCAATCAGGAAATTTCCGCTCACCGCAATCCGCTCTCCTGCCTGAAGCCCTGATTTCACTTCATACACTTCCTCAGCCTTCGCTCCCAGCACCACAGGACGCGGCTCAAAATATCCCTCGCCCGCCGCGACAAAGACAATCGACTGTTCACCTGTAAAAAGAATGGCCTCGGCAGGCACCGCCACTCGCTCTCCCAAATCGGTTTTAAGGTAAATATCCACATACATCTCTGGCCTAAGGAGTCCCTCGGGATCGGTCACCCCTGCCCGAAATCGAATGGAACGAGTGGCTGAGTCAAGAACCGGCGTGAGGGCGCGTACTTTTCCTTCAAACTCTTTCTCTGGAAAGGTGGGGATTTGGACTTTGATTCGGCTTCCCACTTTTACAAAGGGAATCTCATATTCGTAGATATCTCCGTAGACCCACACGACTTTCGTGGGAAGAATCAAATTCCGATCCTGACCGCCCGTTTTTTCAAGTTCTACAATTTCGGCTTCACTCATGCCGAGAAGCCGAAGCCTTGTTTGGACGGAGTCGAGAAGCGCTTCGGCCCGTTCGATCGGCTCATGGTAAGGCCCGGTTTTGGCCTTTTTGAAGGATTCCACGGCGGAGACAAATTCCTGTTGGGCCGTAAAAAGTTCAGGATCGTAGGCCACGCGACCAACCGTGCGGATCTCTTTTACGATCTTCTGTTTCTCAACGATTCCGAGTTTGACGCCCATCAGAAGCTGTTTTTCCATCGGAATTTCAATCGTGGCATGTCCCGGAACTTGGCTCGCCTTTCCCAAAACATCATCCTCATAAACCGGGATATAATCCATCCCCATCGAATCTTTTTTTGGAACGGCTGAGATGTCGGGCTGCCCCATCGGGTGCCGGTAATAGAGGATCTTTCGCTCTTTCTTTACGCCTGCCCCCGGCTTTGGGACCAATTTCATATTGCAGATCGGACAATCTCCGGGCCGATCCGAAAGATACGTCGGATGCATCGGGCAGTAATAAACTTCGCCTCCCTTCCTCCCCCATTCCCATTTCATCCCCTGGACCGAGAAAATCCGGGGAATGACGAATATTGAAAATCCGACCAAGAGGACGGCCAGAATGATTAAATCTTTCCGTGTGACCTTTTTCATTTTGAGACACCTCCTCCCAAATCGACCCCCACCACCCGCTCAAGTTCAGCAAAACTTTGCTCGCGCATCGCAAGCGCTTCAAAATAATGATGACGAAATTCGGTCAACGCTTTTTGAGCCTCCATCACTTCAAGAAAATTTCCTTTGCCGCTTTCATACTCGCTTAAGGCCGATCGAAAGCCAGATTCCGCCTGAGGGATCACATGGGACTCATACATCTTGGCCGAACGGTCGTTGGATTCAAACTCCGCCAAGGCCTCCTGGACTTCAAAAAGAACCATGTTTCTCATATTTTCAAAGGCCCCGCTCGCCGCCCGACTCTCGGCACGTTTTTCCTTAATCTGGCCCGCTCGGCCAAGGAGCGAAAAAACGGGGACTTCAAATCCCACGAATTGGTCGTACTCACGAATCTTGCCTTCACCCGCAAACTGCCGCGCCTCAATCCTCACTTGAGCATCCGGCAAAAGATCAAGCCAAGCCCCCTTGACCTCCGTCTTGGCGGCATCCCTCCCGAATTTCATGGCCCAAAGTTCTGGACGATTTTCCAAGGCCAATTTCATCAATGCTTCCCTGGAGTAAGCCGGGTGACCTGCCGGTACAACGATTCGAATCTGGAGGGGCACGCGCCCGTCGCGGGCAAGGAGCGCATTCAAACGGGCAAGCGCGGTGTCCTGCTGCTGGTAATGTTTGGCGACTTCATTGGTGATCTCGGCAAGCTCGGTATGGGCCCGCAAGACTTCGCGATAAGGAATCTTTCCGGTGGCATAAAGAGATTCCGCGCTTTGGGAAAGTCTCCCAAGGATCTGTTTCGTCTCTTCGTGGAGAAGGACCTCGTGTTCTCTTAAGAAATATTCAAAATAGGCCTTTTTGACTTCGCTTATAATTTCTCTTTCCTTCGCGCGGAAATCCTCCCGGGCCATGCGGGCCTCCTTGGCGGCGACACGGCCCCTCAAGAAACGCTTCCCGGGAAAAGGGATTTTCTGAGAGACCATCCACTCGATATTCGTCTTCCGATCGGCATCAATTCGCCCGCGGGGAATCCCTTCAAAGTCCGCGCCCACCATCGTATCGTCCCAGGACATCGCCCGCCAGACCCGGGCTTTTGCTGCCTCCCATCGTTGGCGGAAAGCGTAAAGTTCGGGGTTTTTCCCCAGGGCTTCCTCAATCAAATCCGAAAGCCGCATGACCGGCCTCCCCAAAGGAGGAATTTGAACTTCCACTGGGGCAGGTTTGACTTCGACAGGCGGACGTTTGGCCGTCGCCCAACCCTTTGGCGGGATTGAGACCAGAACCAAACCGCAAAGAAATAAAACTCGGAAAAACTTCTGATTCAAACCGACTCCTCCTTTCATTCATTGGCAGGCTGTCCACACGAAGGACGCCTCCCGGGATCAACCTAGAAAGGAGAAATCTTATAGGCGAAGAGTTCGGTGAGTGAGGTAAAGCGGAGTCTCAGAAGAAAATCGGACTGGGCCGGCCCGGTCTTGGCCGAAATCGTGATTCTGGAAATCAGAAGGAACAAAACCCTCAACGGGCGATAAAACTTTAGAATCCAAAATCTGCTCGAAGCGGGCAACGAGATTCCCCATTCCAGGGAGGCGGCCCTGGTCCCGCTTGAGGTCGACGATTTCACAACAATGACAGGAAGCCTTCTGAATTGAAATCGGAGAAGATGGGGTCTTAACGACAGGGCAACAATGGCACAGGAGGGCAATCGCTGGCGTCATTAAAACCAAAACGAGAGCAGCGGCGAAAAACTTTTTCATAGCATCACTTCCTGAATTTCGAAACGAGTTGCATGATTTCGTTAAACTTCTCGCTTCGCTCCTTGGAAGAGCCGGATTTGACCGCGTGACTCACGCATCCCTCGAGGTGGCGGCGGAGGATTTGATCCTCCACTTTGCCGATCGCCCCCTGCACGGAATTCAATACCTGAAGGATATCCACGCAGTATCGCCCCTCCTCAATCATCTTTTGAATGCCGCGGATCTGGCCCTCGATTTTTCGGAGCCTTTCCAGCTCTTCTTTATGCGAAGGATATTCAGCCATGACGTTTAAAACAATACCATACCCCCCTAGGGTATGTCAAGGGGAAACGCTCCCTTTTCTGAGGCGGGCGAGGAAGAAACCTTCCATGAAGGAGTTGGGAAGGATTCGAAGGGCCTGCCGAAGGGAGGAGGGGAAGACCTCTTTTTCCCATTGAGAAAGGCCGGACATGAGGTTAGGAAGAAGGAGGTTTATTTTTTCGACCGTAATCCGACCCCCCATTTTGCCCAGGGCCCAATTCAAAACGCCTTCATTTTCTTCCGGCGCAAACGTGCAAGTGGAATAGACAAGGGTCCCGCCCGGCTTGAGTGCCCGGAGCGCCGAAATCAGCAGATTTTTTTGTTTTCTCGCCATTTCTTTGATCTTCGCAAGTTTCCAATACCGGTAAGAGGCCGGTTCGCGGATTTGAAATCTTCCTTCCGCGCTGCAAGGCGCATCCAAAAGAATCCGGTCAAAATGTTCGGGAAAATCCCGGCCGAATAATTCTCCAGGTCTCATCACCAGCTCCACATTCGCCGCTCCTTGAAGTTCGACATTGGCCTTCAGTTTGAAAAATCGAATCCGGTTATTGTCATTGGCGACGATCCTTCCCTCTCCCTTCATCAAACAGGCCATTTGGGTGGTCTTGCTTCCCGGGGCTGCTGTGAGATCAAGGACGGTTTCTCCTGGCTGGGGGGCCAAAATGAGGGGCGGGAGCATGCTCGAAAGGCTTTGGACATAAATTTCCCCTTTTTTGTAGGCCTCGGTCTCCTGAAGATCGCGCAGGCGGCCTTGACGGAGAATGAAAGCGTCGGGGTACCAGGAGACCTTTTCCAATTGGAATCCTTGATGTTGTAATCGCTCCTGGAGGAGGGTGCGGCCGTGCGCCCCTCCCTTCAGGAGGTTCAAGCGAAATGTTGTCGGCTTTGGCTCCGCAAAGGTATTCGCCACCTCATCCCATTTCTGCGGTGGAATAATCTTCCGGAGTCTTTCCAAAAAGAGTGCAGGCAGCTTCTG
>CAZMFE010000012.1:0-18064 GCA_964565495.1 uncultured bacterium | reverse complement strand
CGATGAAGGAGATTTCCGAGGCGATTGAGCGGATCGAATTGGGCATCAAGCAAAAAATTAAGATGAACCAACGCGAAAAAGAGATGACCGCCTATCACGAAACAGGTCACCTGATCGTGACTTACCTTCTTCACCCCAGGAACGATGTGTTTAAAGCTTCCATCATTCCACGGAAAGGGACGCTCGGCGTTGTGCACCCGACTCCTCGAGAAGAATGGCACACCAAGGATCACGAAACTTTTCTGGCCACCATCAAGTCGGCCTTGGCAGGTTATGTAGGGGAGAAGATAAAATTTGGGACGACTTCCAATGGAGTGAGCTCGGATTTCCAGAACGCCATGTCCCTTGCCCACCATATGGTTTGGCAGTGCGGCATGGGGCCCTCGGGGTTGGTGGGCGATTATACCGTGGTTCCTAACGATCAGCTTTCGGAAGAGGTGAAGACCCGCCTGAATAAAGACACGGATCTTATCATCAAAGAATGTCTGCAAGAGGTGGAAGACCTTCTCAAAAAAGAAAACGCACTTTTTGAGCGGTTCGCTCATGAGCTTCTTGTCAAAGAAGAGTTGGACTACGACGAAATTGAAGCCATTTTCCAAGAGTACGGGAAAGCCAACCCACGACTCATGGCGGGCGTCCCAGGGACCCAGATCCCAGGCAGCCCCGCGGCCGGAATCCCTGGAGGGTCCGAGCCAAAATAATAAGGTAAGAAGTCGGTAAGCTTTGCCAGACGAAATTGGTTTCGAGAGCCCCCCAAAGGGGCTTTTTTTGTTGAAGGAGGAGAGATGTCGGAGAGGAAGGGAAGATTAGAGAATTTGGTGAAGTGGAGTCAGGCTCTCTTTCTTTGTCTTTCTTTGGCAGGGTGTACGCAAACCTATCCGGCCCACCGGGTCGAGGAGTCGATCCAGGAGATTTGTCGGAAGGAATACGGCATCGAAGATATCGAAGTGAAAATCCTGGGGAAGACGATCGCGGTCTACCTCCCGATCAAAAGGCTTTTTGCGACGGATCTTCACGAGGCCTTAGCGAAGGGGAATGCCAAGCTCACGGAAGTTGAGAACCTTTTCCGGCCTTCCCCCGAGGCTTTGGATCAGGTGGAAGATGTGCTTTTTTCGATCTCGCGGGTGCTCCTCAGTACCGATTTGAAACTTGCCTTTTACACGCTTCAAGCGACAGACGTGTACGAAACGGGTCTCCAGTTGGTGTTGTCAGGTTATGTGGATGACATCAAGCGGGTTCGACTCTGGGATATTTCCCGAGAGGAGTATCGGAAACGGGTCCTCCATGAAATTCGGTTGAATCGCGCCGCCGTCTGGCACCGCCCCGTGCGCTCCTTTTTCAAAGCTTTAGAAAAAACACCTTCGTGGGCGGCCATGGAGGATTATTTGACGAGTCCGATTTCAACTGATCTTCTTGAGTCTCTCTTCTTCGTCAATCCTGAATTAGCCTACGGGAAGGGTCCCCGATGGCGTCTGGAAGAGCTCCGAAGCCTTTTACTCGAAGGGAATCGGGTGTTGGTTTATGTTCCGGCGACTGTGGAGTACGATCCCGAAGGATTGCCGCCGGCGGCCGTCAAGATTCCCTCAGGGACTTCTCTGGAATACCTTTTTATGGTTTCTTTCTCCTCGGAGCCGCCAAAGATCTCTCAGGTCGTTCCTCTCTCTTTCCTCGATGAACAGGGGAAGACTCAAAGAATTCCGACCCCCCAAGAGCTCAATGTCCAGAAAGACTTCGAGTCGTGGGAAAAGGAATTTTCATTCTCGGAAATTCATTTGGGGGATTTTCTCGCCGAGCAACTGACGCGCCGGGCCCAAGCGATCCTCTTTAGTGATGAAAGGATTCAAAATACCTTCGAAGCGATTCAAGCAAACTTTCGTTATCATCAGGAAATCTCCAAGAGTTATTTCTCGCTCGAACTCGATCTGAAGCTCAAGACCCCCACCGAGCGGGCGTCGGTTCCCTCGGCTTCCCACGAGGATGTCCTTTACCTTCTGACGCTCGCCTCCCGTGAGTTTGTTGAGGTTCTCCGAAGCTACCAATTTTCTGATTATGAGTTTCTGGAACTGAATTTAGCCTCTGAGGCTGTTTCCCATATCGTGGGGAGAGAAGAACTGGAACTCTTTCGCCGTAATAAGGTGGACTTGGCAGGCCTCCTGGGCAGGATTTCACCCCTCTGAGCCTTCCCCTCCTCGTTGAAAATTGCTTCCCCTTGTGTTAAATTGCTTTTTGGCACTCGTTGATTAAGAGTGCTAGGCGATGGGCATGGATGAGAAAAAAAAGATAACCTCCCGACAGAAGGAAATTCTGACGCACATTATCGAATCCCATATCGCGACAACGCTTCCGGTCGGATCGAAAACCCTGGCGGGGCGTTACGGACTCAATCTTTCTCCGGCCTCTGTCCGGCATGAAATGGGAGTCTTGGAAGAGCAGGGTTACTTGACCCATCCTCACCCTTCCGCAGGCCGGGTCCCAACGGACAAGGGATATCGGTTTTATGTCACAGAGGGAGTGACTGAAGAGCCGGTTCCCCGGGAATTGCTGGATCTCATGACTCGCGAAACGGCAGGCAGGATTGAGAATCTTGAGAGCCTGATGGGGCGGGTTTCCCGCATTCTCTCCGCCATGGCAGAGGAGGCGGTGCTTCTTGTCTCACCCAAGCTCCAAGAACTTTATTTGAAGGAACTGAGTTTAGTCCCTCTCGACCCGAACCGCCTTCTGGCGGTTTGGTGCACGACCTCGGGTGTCGTCCAAAATTGTTTGGTGGAAATGGGAGAACCCGTGACCTTTGAGGAAGTGGTTCGGATTCGCAATCTCATTAATGAAGAACTTGCGGGAGAGCCGATCGCATCGCTAGAGGAGGAGCTCGCGAGGAGGATCCGCTCGCGGCGTGATTCCTTGAGGCGCCTTTACGAACAAACCCTTGAAATCGTTCAGGGGAGTCTCCCTCATTGGGGAATCCCCCGCCTCTTTGTGGAGGGATCCCGCTATGTGTTGAATCAGCCGGAGTTTCAAGACCTCAAAAAATTCCAGCTCCTGATCGCAGCGCTCGAAGAGAAGTCGAGCTTAACGGAATTCTTAATGCAGCAGCTTCAAGAGGGCAAAGTCCACGTGGCGATCGGAGAAAAGGACCTTTCGAAAGACATCTGGGATTGCTCGCTCGTGAGCGCTCCTTATGTTTGGTACGGAAAACAGGTGGGTGCGGTGGGGGTCTTAGGTCCCCGGCGGATGCCGTATGGACGAATCATGGGATTAGTGCATCGGATGGCCGACGAGATTAGCCACGCCCTGGCAAGGTGGGATTCATGAAGGTGACCCTTTCCAAGGAGGAGCACCAAAAACTTCTCGAACAGGCCAAGGAACTCGAGACGATCCGCGATCAGCTTCTTCGGACCGCGGCGGATTACGATAACGCACGAAAACGGCTTGCCAAAGAGCGCGAAGAATTCGTTCGATTCACCCAGGAGAAGCTCCTTCGGGACCTCCTTCCCATTTTAGACAATTTCGAACGTGCCTTGGCCCACGCCGAGGAGATCGACCCGCCCGTCGCCAGTGGGATTCGATTGATCTGGAAACAGCTCGCGGATCTCCTGACGATTCACGGATTGAAACGTTTATCTTCGGAGGGAAGTTCCTTTGATCCCCATCTTCACGAAGCGGTTGACCAAACGGAAGAAGAAGGCCCGGAGGGAGTCATTGTGAAAGAGATTGTTCCCGGTTACCTTCTCCATGACCGGGTTCTTCGTCCGGCCAAAGTTCGAATCCGCGTCCGGCCGAATGAAAAGGGGAAAGAAAAGGCGGAGGAAAAAGAGGAAGAAATTACGTAATTGACGATGGCCATGCAGACGAAACGTGATTATTACGAAGTCTTGGGAGTTTCCCGGGACGCAGGCGCCGAGGAGATCAAAAAAGCGTATCGGAAGATAGCGCTGAAATGTCATCCGGACCGAAACCCCGGCAATAAAGAGGCCGAGGAGAAGTTTAAGGAGGCGGCCGAAGCTTACGCCGTGCTGAGTGACGTAGAGAAACGGGCCCAGTACGATCAGTTTGGCCATTCTCTGGGAGGGGCGGGTTTTCCGGGTTTCCAAGGTTTTGAAGAGGCCTTCCGAGGCTTCGGAGATATCTTTGGAGACCTTTTCGATGATTTCTTCGGAACCGCGACACGAGGCCGGACAAGCGCCAGGCGCGGCGCCGACCTTGAGATCGCTATTGAAATTGCCCTGGAGGAGGCGGCGAGAGGCAAAGAGGTCTCGCTCGAGGTCCCTCGCCGGGAAACTTGCGATTCGTGTGAGGGGACAGGCGCTGCCCGGGGGACGAAGAGATCGGTTTGTCCCGAATGCCGCGGGGCTGGAGAGATTAGGATGACTCAAGGCTTCTTTTCTCTTCGCCGGACCTGCCCCCGCTGTTTGGGAGAGGGGGAACGGGCGGATAAACCTTGCCCCGATTGTCACGGCCGAGGCCGGGTCGAAGGACGGCGGAAGCTCCATGTGAAGGTTCCTCCCGGCATTGACACCGATTCGAGATTGAAGATCCCCCGAGAGGGAGAGGCGGGGGAGCGGGGAGGGCCTCGGGGGAATCTTTATGTCCATGTGATCGTGAAGCCGCATCCGATTTTGGAGCGACGGGGGAACGATCTCACCTGTGAAATGTTCATTCCTTTCAGTCTGGCGGTGTTGGGGGGAGAAGCGGAAATTCCCACGCTGGAGGGGAAGGTGAGGCTTCGAATCCCTCCAGGAACCCCTTCAGGAAAAATCTTTCGTCTGCGGGAGAAAGGGATGCCTTTTCTGGAGGGGCATGGAAGAGGAGACGAACTGGTTCGCATTGAGATCGAGGTCCCCACTCGGCTGAGCGAGAAGGAGCGTTCTCTTCTTCAGGAATGGGCGCGGGAGCGGAAGGATTCTGTCGGCACTTCGAAGAAAGGCATTTTTGATCGTTTCAAAGAGTCTTTATAGGCTCACCCATTGGCCGTTCTTTATTGCTTATTGCCTCTTTCTTTATATCGATTCTACCATTCCTGGAGAACGGCTTCCCCCGTTCGTGATCTACACCAATGACGAGGTGTTGCACTTCCTCCATTTTTTTATTTTAGCGTTGCTCGCCTTTCGGACCTTTATTTCTTCGACTCAGTCTATCTTTTGTGTTCAATCGGGAAGCAAAGCCGCGGCCTTCTCAGTTCTCTACGGTGCCTTTCTGGAGGAGGTGCAGTTGACGGTTCCCGGGCGTGAGGCGAGTCTTGGCGATTGGATGACCGATGTCCTGGGAGTCCTTGCCGCATCAGGAATTTTTCGCATTTCTCGATTGACCCCGCCCCCTTGACGTGCTAGATTAGCCCCGCTAAAAGCCTCGAAATTTCAAGGAATTTTCGATCATCTCGCTCCTGAAACGTGGATCAAAAATACCGAGTCTCGGTTCTGGGTGACGGCGGGTGGGGAACCGCCCTCGCCTTGGTGAGCCACCGGCGGGGAAACGCAACTCTTCTTTGGGGCGCCTTCTCCGATTATGCGAAGTTCTTGAAGGAGAAACGGGAAAATCAAAAATTTTTGCCGGGCATTCCTCTTCCCAAAACGTTAGAAATCACCTCGGTCCTTAAAGAAGCCGTTGATTTCGGTGAAATCCTCATCCTGGCCATCCCCACTCAATTTCTCCGGAACATCCTCCACAAATTAAAAGAGTTTGATCTTTCCAAGAAAATCCTGGTGAGCGTGGCGAAGGGGATTGAGAAAAAAACTTATCTTCGGCCTTCTGAGATTGTGGAGTCGATCTTGGGGCGGGTGAAACTGGTGGTGATCTCCGGGCCGTCCCATGCCGAAGAGGTAGCGCGGAATATTCCAACCCTGGTCGTGGCCGCCGCGAAAGACGAACGTTTGGCCGTCCAGGTTCGGGACGCTCTCCGGGATCGAGGTTTCCGGATCTATATTCAGACCGATATCGTCGGGACGGAGTTGGGCGGATCGCTGAAAAATGTGGTCGCCATTGCTGCGGGGATCTGCGATGGGCTCGGCTTTGGAGACAATACGAAATCGGGCCTCCTGACTCGAGGACTCCTGGAGATGGTGAAACTGGGGGTGCGTTTGGGCGCAAACCCAAACACCTTCTTTGGCCTCTCAGGCGTGGGGGATCTGATGACGACTTGCTTTTCCCCTCATGGACGCAATCTTCGCGTCGGCCGAGACCTGGGACGGGGAAAAAAAATTAAGGAGATTCTTTCCGGTATGGAGATGGTTGCAGAAGGGGTTGACACTTCAGAATCGGTTCACGAACTTGCGGCTCGCGTGGGGGTCGAGCTTCCCATTATGTCCGAAGTCTACAAAGTCCTTTTTCAAGGTAAAGATTGTTCCCGGGCGGTCGAAGATTTGTTATCACGGGATGCCCGTGAAGAGTGGAAACAGTACTAATTCAGAGAGGAGGTGCTAGATGAACAAATCCGAACTGGCCAGTGAAATTGCTCGCAAGGCCAAGCTCTCCAAGGCGAAATCCTTAGAGACGCTCAATGCCTGTTTTGAGTCGATCAAATCGAGTCTCAAAAAGGGGCAGAAGGTCCAACTCGTTGGATTTGGGAGCTTCCTCGTGAAACAGCGGAAGGCCCGGATGGGCCGCAATCCGAAGACGGGAGAGCAGATCCAGATCAAGGCTCGACGCGTCCCTGCTTTTCAGGCGGGGGCCGAGTTGAAAAATGCGTTAAAGTAAGAAGCCCCCAAACGAAAAACGGGGACGGTTCTATTTTTTGTATTTTTTGAAGGCCGTGGAAATGAGAACCGTCCCCGTTTTTCGTTTTTATTGAATGGTCGGGACGGAGAGATTTGAACTCTCGACCCCACGCACCCCAAGCGTGTGCGCTACCAGGCTGCGCTACGTCCCGGAAAAAGAGTTCTCAGTCTAGCAAATTTAGCCCGAAAAATCAGCCAAGATTTCCAAACCTCTTGCCAGAAAAGGAGTTAACGATGTTTCCCAATATCCTCAGCAGACCTGATTTACTCGTGGTATAATAATTTTGAAGCCATTGGATCGGCGGATTCAAGGAGAAAAGAAGGTTGGTCGTATAACTTTAGGAGCTCGAATAAGATGGGTGAAATGAACCAACTCAAAGTTTTTACGGTAGAAGAGACAAATCAACTTCTCCCCAAGCTGACGGCGTTGATCACCGAACTTCAGGCCAAACACAGGGATATTTTGGCCAAAGAAGTCGAAATCGACACCCTCGAACTCCTTTATCCCTGCGGGGAAGGAGAAAAGCCTTCTCCCAAGGTAGAGTGTGAAATTGAAGTGTATAACGAGTGGGTGAATCGGTTTTACGCTCTCATCGATGGGGTTCATGAGATGGGTTGTTTTCTGAAAGATATTGAAACGGGGCTGGTTGACTTCTATACGCTTTATCAAGGCCGCGTGGTTTATCTCTGCTGGAAATTAGGAGAACCGGAGGTGGGTTTCTGGCACGAGGTCGGACGCGGTTACGCCTACCGGCAGCCGGTTATTCGTGAGGATGAGAAGGAGTCGTCGGGATGAATCCCGTTACACCCTCCGGCGAGAGAAATATATTTATGGAGACGAAAGGAGTTAAAGGATTCATAAGAATTGTTGAGAGGCATAGCCATGTAACGAGGGGTGTAACGGGATGAAAACGGACGTCGTTTTTCGAATTGGAGGTGAAGGAGGAGAGGGTGTCATCAGTTCGGGCGAGATCTTGACGCTCGCCTGTGCACGGATGGGACTTGAAATTTACACCTTCCGGAGTTACCCGGCGGAGATCAAAGGGGGGCCGGCCATGTTTCAAGTCCGCGCCTCAAAAGATATTCTCCTCTCACAAGGGAGTGAGGTTGACGTTTTGGTTTGTTTTAATCAGGAGGCATACGACCGCCACGCCAAAGATCTGCGCAAGGATGGCCTTGGGGTGGTTATCTATGACTCAAGCTCGACCCAGCTTGCCGAGGGAATCCCCGCCATTCTCTATGCGATTCCGGTTTCGGAAATGGCCAAACTCGAGCTTCGCAACTACCTCACCAAGAACATCATTTTCCTCGGGATTCTGTCAAAACTTTTCGGGGTTGATTTTTCGATCTTGGAGAAGATCATTCGGGAAAAGTTTGGAAGAAAGGGCGAGGCGATTCTCAACTTAAACTTTCAAGCCCTTCGGCACGGGTACCAGCACGTTGAAAAGAACCTGACGAAAAAAGACGATTTCGCGATTGAAGCTCAGACTCAGAAAGAGGACCATCGACTCGTCCTGTCAGGAAACCAGGCACTGGCCTTGGGAGCGATTCAGGCTGGGATGCGCTTTTACGCCGGCTATCCGATCACGCCGGCCACCGATATTATGGAGCTTTTAGCCCGCGAGCTCCCGCGGTTTGAGGGGACCGTGGTGCAGGCGGAAGACGAAATTGCAGCGATCGGCATGGTCCTCGGCGCCTCGTTTGCCGGGATTAAGGCAATGACCGCCTCTTCGGGTCCGGGGATTGATCTCATGACAGAATTCTTGGGGTTAGCGAGTATGGCGGAGGTTCCCTGTGTGATTGTGGATTGCCAGCGCGCCGGACCGAGCACCGGGATGCCGACCAAAACCGAACAAAGTGATTTGAGGCATGCGATTTCCGCGGGTCACGGAGACGCCCCTCGGATTGTAATGGCCCTTTCAAGCGTGGAAGATGCTTTCTATGGAATTATCCGGGCTTTTAATTATGCGGTGCGTTGTCAGATGCCCGTGATTGTCCTTTCGGATCAGTATCTGGCTCAGCGGACAGCGACGGTGAGGAAACCGGAGGTCACGAAGGTTCCGGCCGAAGAGGTCTTAAAGCCGACGGGGGCCGAGTTGGAGCATTACAAGAGGTTCCGAGTGACGGAGTCAGGGGTTTCTTCCGTGACGATTCCCGGGACAAGGGGCGGAGGTTTTTCGGCCACCGGAATTGAACATGACGAGGATTGCGAACTCAGTTACGAACCAGACAATCACCGCCGAATGACTGAAAAACGGTGGAGGAAATTGAGTCTCCTTCTTCAGGGCCCCGATCTTTTCCGCCGTTATGGACCGCTCGATGCGGATATCGGCGTTGTCGGTTGGGGTTCCAGTGAAGGGGTCATTCGAGAAGCGATCGCCCATGCCAATGCCAAAGGCTACCGGGTCGCTGCCTTTCATCCGAAACTCCTTCATCCTTTGCCGAATGAGTTAGGGGACTTCGTCCGCTCCGTAAAGACGGTGATTGTTCCCGAGCTCAATTACACGGGACAGTTTGCGAAAGAGATTCGAGCCCGCTACTTGGTGGATGTCATCCAACTGAATAAAGTCGCCGGGCTCCCATTTACTCCGAATGAGATTTTGGATAAGATTGAGGAGGTTTGTGAAACATGGTCGAAATCAACCCACAGGGTATAACGGTCAAGGATTATAAGACCGATTTCCATCCGGTTTGGTGCCCCGGGTGTGGGGATTTTGGGGTCCTCACCTGCATCTATCGGATGCTCGCCACCAAACAGGTCCCGCCTGAGAATCTGGTGGTGGTCGCCGGAATCGGCTGCTCCGGCCGGCTTTCAGGTTATGTGAAATCTTATGGCTTTCATACGGTTCACGGACGGGTGCTTCCGGTGGCGACGGGAGTGAAGACGGCCAATCCCAACCTCGAGGTATTGGCCGTGGGAGGAGACGGCGACGCTTATTCCATCGGCGCAGGTCATATCCCTCACGCGGCCAGGCGGAATATCGATGTTTGTTACATCGTCATGGATAACGAAGTCTATGGCCTCACCAAAGGACAAGGTTCCGCGACGGCTCCCCAGGGACTTTCTAGTGGGACGACGCCCTATGGTCAGCTGGATGAGCCTTTGAATCCGGTGGCCATGGCGATTGCCTATGATATCGGTTTTGTCGCTCGGGGTTTCTCGGCAAAACCGAAAGAGCTCACCGACCTCATTGTCCAGGGGGTCGAACATAAAGGATTTGCCCTCATCGAGGTTTTGAGCCCCTGCACGACTTTCCATGACACCTACAAGCCGATTTCTCAACGGGTGCGTTTCATCGGTCCCGAACACGATCCCACCGATCGCCTGAAGGCCTTTCAGCTTGCGCTTGAAGAGGCGTCAGTTCCGCTCGGAGTGATTTACAAACGGGAGCGAAGCGCTTTTCATGAACGCTCGCAAAAGCTTCAGGCCGAATCGATTGCCAAGCGGGGAAAGGCATCCGTCGACGAGATCCTCCAACAGTTCCAGTAAGATCTTTAAACCCTTCGATGCCTAAAGCTTCGGGTTTTCGAACCGAGCGCGATTCGCTCGGCACCCTTCGCGTCCCCCGCTCGGTCTATTACGGGATCGAGACCGCTCGGGCGGTCGACAATTTCCCGATTTCAGGCCTCCGTTTTCACCCCCCCTTCCTTTGGGCCCTCGGAGCGGTTAAAAAAGCCTGTGCGCTTGCCCATCGGAGCCAGCGCCAATTGGACCCTCGTCGGGCGCGTGCGATCGTGAAGGCAAGCGGGGAGGTGATGGCCGGGAAACTGAATGATCAGTTTGTGACGGATGTGCTTCAATCAGGGGCCGGCGTCTCCTGCCACATGAATGTGAACGAGGTGATCGCCAACCGCGCCCTTGAAATCCTCCGCCGGAAAAAGGGGGATTACGAATTCTTAAGTCCCCACGATCATGTCAATCGGGGCCAATCGACCAACGACGTGATCCCCACGGCCCTTCGAATCGGGGCGCTCAGGCTTCTCAAAGAATTCTCAGAGAGATCCCGACTTCTCGAAGAGTCTTTTGCAAAAAAAGCGGCCCAGTTTCGCCGGGTGATTAAAGCCGGCCGTACTCACCTCCAGGACGCGGCCCCCGTCACTTTGGGCCAGGAATTTTCAGGCTACAGCCGGCAGTTGGAAAAAGGAAGGCAACGCATCGAAAGAATGGCCGAGAATCTTTTGGAACTTGGGATCGGGGGCTCGGCCGTTGGGACGGGACTCAATACGACACTCGCCTATCGGAATCTTGTGATCAAAAACTTAAGACGGATTACCGGATTTCCGGTCCGGAGCGGAAAGAATCTCTTTGAATTGATGCAATCCGATGCCGATTTCTCAGGGGTTTCGGGAGCCCTTCGAAATTACGCCCTCTCTTTGATTCAGGTTTCGAATGACCTCCGGCTCTTGAGTTCCGGCCCCCAGACCGGTTTTGGAGAGATCGATCTTCCCGCCCGTCAGCCCGGCTCTTCCATCATGCCGGGAAAGGTGAATCCGGTGATGCCTGAAGCTGCAGTCCAGGTCGCTTTCCAGGTGATCGGGAATGACCTGGCGATTTCCATGGCGGTCCAGGCGGGGCAGCTCGAGCTCAATGTGATGCGGCCCCTCGTCGCACACAATTTATTTCAATCGATCGAGATTCTCAAAAATCTCTGTCGAGTCCTGAGAACCCATTGCATCGAAGGGATCACGGCGAATGTCAAAAGATGCCGGGAGTATGCCGAGAAAAGTTACGGCATCGCCGCCGCCTTGAATCCCCACATCGGTTACGCCAAGGCGGCCGAATGCGTGAAGGAATCGGTTCGTAGCGGGAAGACCTTGCGCGAAATTGTGCTTCAGAAAAAACTGCTGACTCCGCGAGCCCTCGACCGTATTCTCTCTCCCAAAAACCTCACCCAGCCGAAAAAAGGCTGATTTTTCCCTGTCGGCCTCTAGTGAAATCGGGTAGAATATTGCAGTAAGTTCAGGGTTGCGGGCGTAAAACGTCCTGCGGAAAAGTCGGAAGATCCCGCCTCACCCTCCTAACCCAAAGGAGGGCCAATTCGTGAAAGAGTCAACGTCCCAAAGCGTTGTTCCCATAGAACGAATCGAAAAACGTATCTTTCTCGATCAAGTTAAAAAATTCTACCCCCTTTTTCAGGAACGCATGCGACTAAAGCCCGACCTCTTTCAAAAACACCTGCCAGGGAAGGATTCCGACTTTCTCAATGACCTTTTCTGTCGAACCAAGGTAAACAAGGAAAGAAGAATGTTTTTTCCCGAAGTATTCAGCGAAACTTTTTAATCCTCTCAAATCGGAACGTCCCACGGTGGGCGAGGCCTTGACCTCGACTGCAAAGACCCGCCCTTCTAATTCAATGATGAAATCCACTTCCGCCCCATGTTCTGTCCGATAGGAGGAAATACGAAAAGGCTTGTCTTTGGCTTGGGCGCTGTCCACGAATTGATTGAAAATAAGGTGCTCGAAAAGGATTCCCATCCGGTCTTGCGAGGCGGTGAAGTTTTCCAAAAGCCCATTGAGGACGCCTGCATCAAAGAAAAAGAAGCGCGGTCTTTGGATCAGGCGCCGTCTGAAAGATTTTCGAAAGGGGTCACAGCGGCGGATAATCAAGGTATCTTCTAAAATTTCAAAATATCTGAGAGCGGACTGGCGAGGAAGCTGAGCCTCCGATGCAAGCTTGGAAAGATCTAAAAATTTTCCAGCCTCTGCGGCGATCACAAAGAGAAATCGGGAAAATCCCTCTACGTTTCTCGTCAATGCTTCAGCCTGGATCTCTTCTTTGAGGTAAGTGACGGCGTAGGAGCGAAGGGTTTTTTGTTTCTCTTTGATCTCCTTCTCCGTCCAAATGCCGGGGAGCGTTCCCGTGGAAAGCGCCTCTTTGACGTTTAAATGGTAACCCAGTTCTGAGGAAACAAGGGGCCCCAGAGAGTAGGTGTGAATCCGTCCCGGCAGGAGATTCGCCTGTCCGCGCCTCAGCTTTCGAGCGCTTGAGCCGGTGAGATAAAATTTGATCTTTCCTTGGGTCCGGTCGACGATCGCTTGGATGGTGTTCAGGAGACTCGGTAGCTTTTGGACCTCATCGATGAAGATACTCCGGGCCGGCTGGGCCCGAAGACGCTCTTCGAGCTCGCCGGGATTTCTGGCAAAGGCGAGGTAAGTAGGTTCGTGGGCGAGATTGATCTCAAGTTCGGGAGAAAGGAGCTTTACCAGGGTGGATTTTCCGGTTTGTCTGGGGCCGAGCAAAAGCACACTCCTACTCGACTTTTTGAGGGAGGCCTCCAAAATCCTCTTGATAATCATGTGGTAATTTTACGCGGTAATATAACCTCTTGTCAATAGCTGATAAATACCGATTGCAATCCCGGCCCGAGTTCCCTAAAATAACGCCCCTGTTTACCCATGTTAACCGTAACCGTTGTCAGCCATTACCCAAAAATCGGTGATTCGCCGGAGGAACAGCTCCTGAGGCGCTCGTTCGGCCAATTTGACCGCAAGGAGATCAATGAGGCTGAGCTGGAGCGGATCAAAGATGAGGTGACCCAACAGGTTATCCAGGAGCAGATTGAGGCCGGGGTCGAGGTGATTACTGACGGCCAGATCCGCTGGGACGATCCCATGACCTACCTGGCGGGAAAAATCAAAGGATTCACCCTCACGGGCCTTCTCCGTTACTTCGATACCAACACCTTTTACCGCCAGCCGATCGCGGCAGAAGAACTGGAGGATCCCGGGGGTTTGGTGGTGAAGGATTTCCAATTTGCCAATGCGATCAGCTCGGTTCCGGTGAAAGCGGTCTTGACGGGTCCTTATACCCTTGCGAAACTCTCCCGGAACCGTTATTACAAAAATGAGGAAGAATTTGCCGCCCGGCTCGCGGATATTCTGGGCGAAGAGACAAAGCGATTAGCGCGGGCGGGGGCGAAGTGGATTCAGTTTGACGAGCCGGCCCTTCTTCGATTCAAGAAAGAGCTCCCTCTCTTTGAAAAGATCTGGACGCGGCTCGCCTCTTTTTTCCCTGAAGGTATAGAAACGATCCTTTTTCTTAATTTTGGGAATCTTCAAGGAATCTATCCCGCGATTTCAGAGCTTCCGGTGGGCTCCTTGGGTTTTGATCTCGCGGGACCCCCCGCCACAAAGCACGGCGGGTCCGCCGAGCAGTTTGGCGGAAGTGAAAACTGGAGGATTTTGGAACGGACTCCTCTCAAGAAGAAACTGGTTGCTGGAATTGTGGATGCCCGTAACACGAAGATGGAGACCGAAGAGGAGTTGAGCAAAAAGCTCGAAAGGCTCCTTGCCCTCGTTTCGGGCGAAGACCTTTCCCTCTCTCCCAACTATGGTTTGGAATTTCTCCCGCGGGCGGCCGCCAAAAAGAAGCTTGCTCACCTTTCCAAGGTTGTGCGGGAATTCCGAGAGGCGAAGGTGAAAGTGTGACCCCTTCCATCCCGATTCTCCCCACGACTTCCGTCGGAAGTTTCCCCAAACCGGACTACCTCAAGCGGGCTCGCGCGCAGGCGAGCCGCGGAGAGATCAAGGAAAAGAAACTGCGTGAGCTTGAGGAGCGGGCCACCCGCGAATGGATTCATTTTCAGGAAGAGATCGGAATCGATATCTTGGTGGACGGTGAAATGTACCGGGGCGACATGGTCACCTATTTCGCCGAGACCCTGAAGGGGTTTGAAATTTCAGGCCTCGTCCGTTCTTACGGAAATCGCTACTACCGAAAGCCGGTTGTGACGGGTGAGGTCAAACGGGCCAAGCCGGTCACGGTCGAGTGGTTTCAATTTGCCCAGCGCCTGACCAAAAAACCGGTCAAGGGCATGCTCACCGGTTCTTACACGATCATGGACTGGAGTTTCAATGAATATTATCCCGGCCGAAGGGAGCTGACGCTCGCCTTGGCCGAGGTGATTCACGGGGAGGCCGTGGATCTAGAAAAGGCGGGGGCCGAGTTTATCCAGATCGACGAACCGGCGGTTTCGGTCCGGCCTGAAGAACTTCCCTTGGCCGTTGAAGCGATGGGGATCGTGACCCAAGGGCTTCGGGCGAAGACGATCACCCATATCTGCTACGGCGATTTTGAAAAGATCTATCCCGGCCTCCTCGAGATCCCCGTGGACCAGATTGATTTGGAACTTTCCAATTCTAACTTTAACCTCCTCGCACTTTTTAAAAAATTCCCTTTCACCAAAGAGATTGGATTGGGAGTGGTTGATGTTCATTCCCACATGATTGAGACCAAAGATCAGGTGGTGAACCGCCTTAAGGCCGCCCTCGAGGTTTTTCGTCCGGAACAGATTTATGTCGACCCCGACTGCGGCCTGAAGACCCGTGAGGTCGGGGAGGCGAAGGACAAGCTCCGGGTGATCGTGGAGGCCGCCAAGGAAGTCCGCAAAGGTTTAGTCCCCGCCGCCCACTGATTCTTCTTCACCAAGCCCTTCAAAACGTAAGTTGCCAAAGGGAATAGCTTTGTTATAATACGCGCGCCATGGAGCAAGTTACCTTAAAACAATTGCTCGAAGCAGGAGCTCATTTCGGCCACCAGACCCGCCGCTGGAACCCAAAGATGAAGAGATTTATCTTTGGGGAGAAGAGCGGGATTTACATCATCAATCTGGAATTGACCTTGGAATGCCTCCAGAAGGCGCTTGAGTTCTTGAAAGAGACCGCCCGTGAGGGCAAGGAGATTCTTTTCGTCGGCACCAAAAAACAGGCCCAAGAGGTGGTACGGGAGGCGGCCCAGCGCTCTGGGATGCCTTATGTTCATGAGCGCTGGCTGGGAGGGATGTTGACCAATTTTACGACGGTTCGAAAATCGGTGGCGCGCCTCGATTGGATCGACAAGACCGAGCGGGAAGGCGATTTCAAATTCATCACCAAGAAGGAAGTCTTGTCCCTTTTGAAAGAAAGGGAGAAACTCGTGCGTTACCTCACCGGCGTCCGGCAGATGAAAAAGCTTCCCGCCGTGCTTTTTATTATCGATACCCAAAAGGAAGCGATTGCGCTGGCGGAGGCGAGAAAACTTGGCATTCCCACCGTGGCCTTGATCGACACGAATTGCGACCCCGATCTTGTCGATTATCCGATTCCCGGCAATGACGACGCCATCCGGGCCGTTAAACTTTTCTGCGATCTCGCGGCCGAGGCGGTAAGCGAAGGCCGGAATGAGTTTTTGAAGATTTCTCCGGTCCCTGAGAAGGCTCCAGAAACGGCAGCGCCGCCCCCCGAAGCGGCTCCGGCAGCCCCTCCTCCTGCTCCTGAGGTCGTTACGGACTCAAAGGAGAAGGAGCCCGCGCCGCCCGCGGATTCTTCCAAGGGCGAAACGGAACCGAAGATCATCGATGAGACTCTCGAGGAGAAGTTGCTCAGGGAGAAAATGGAAGAGGAAATCAAATTGAAAGTCAAACGTCCCGTTCGGGTGAAGGAAACGAAGAAAACCAAATAAAGCGGACTCGCGATGAGCAAGGAGGACATTTTAAGACTTCGTGAGTCGACCGGTGCGGGGATTATGGAATGCAAAAGCGCACTGGCGGAAGCCAAAGGGAATTTTAATCAGGCCCAGGAAATCTTGAAGCAAAGAGGGCTGGATGCCGCCAAAAAAAAGGCCGCGCGCGAAGCCCGGGAAGGGCAGGTGGTTTCCTACGTCCACGCGGGAGGGAAGATCGGGGTTCTGGTAGAGGTCAATTGCGAGACCGATTTTGTGGCCCGGAATGAGGTTTTTCAACGCTTCGCCCAGGATCTCGCGATGCAGGTCGCAGCCCAGAGCGAGGAAGCCCCTCTCCTGGATCAAAAGTTTATCAAAGACCCCTCGAAGACGGTCCGTGATTACCTGACCGAGACCGTCGCCCGCCTCGGTGAGAACATTCGGATTCGAAGATGGGTCCGTTTCGAGGTCGGTGGCGAGCCCCAGATTCAGGAATTGTGAAAAAACCTGTCTATAAACGGATCGTCCTCAAGCTCTCGGGAGAGGCTTTGCAAGGGGAGATCGGCTATGGGGTGGACCCCAAGGTGGCGGGCCGGATTGCCAGCGAGATTGAGGAGGTCCACGATTTGGGCGTGGAAGTGGCTTGTGTCGTGGGGGCCGGAAATATTTTCCGGGGTCTTCAGGCTGCCCGAGCGGGGATGGACCGGGCGACGGCGGATTACATCGGCATGCTGGCGACGATCATCAATTCGCTCGTGCTTCAAGACGCCCTGGAGAAGCGGGGGGTTCATACCCGCGTTCAATCCGCCATTGAGATTCATGAGCTGGCCGAGCCTTACATCCGCAGGCGGGCCATTCGTCATCTCGAGAAGAGGCGGGTTGTCGTTTTTGCGGGAGGAACGGGGAATCCCTACTTTACCACGGACACGGCAGCGGCTTTGCGGGCGATCGAGATCGGAGCCGATTCGATTCTGAAGGCGACGAAGGTGGAGGGGGTCTACGACCGGGATCCGGAGAAGGACCGGCGGGCGAAGAAGTTTGACCGGTTGAGCTACCTCGAGGTTCTGAAAAGACGGCTTCAAGTGATGGACGCCACGGCGATTTCTCTTTGCATGGACAACCGGCTTCCCATTGTGGTGTTCAATTTAATGCGCCGAGGCAACATCCGCCGCGTCATCCTCGGCGAGCGGATCGGCACCCGCGTCGAATAAACCTCGTATGGCGGAGCGGCCTGAGATTCGAAAGATTTTGGAGGAAGCCCAGCGGAAGATGGACAGGGCGCTGGCCTTGACCCGGAAAGAATTCCAAGACATCCGCACCGGGCGGGCTTCCCTGGGACTCGTCGAACACCTGCCAGTCGATTATTACAATACCCCGACCCCCTTGAGGGGGCTCGCCACGATCGCGATTCCGGACCCCCGGACGATTCAAATCCAGCCGTGGGATGTTTCGATTTTGGGGGAGATCGAGAAGGCGATTCTGAAATCCGATCTGGGCCTGACCCCGATGAATGACGGCAAGGTCCTTCGGATCCCAATCCCGCCGCTCACCGAGGAACGTCGACACGAGCTGGCCAAGGTGATTCGCCGAGTCGCGGAAGGGGGGCGCGTGGCGACTCGCAATGTTCGCCACGAAGCGGTCGAGTCGATCAAAGGGCTTGAGAAGAAGAAAATCATTTCCGAAGACGAGTCCTTTCACGGGCAGAAGGAAGTTCAGAAGCTCACGGATCGATTCACCGCGGAAATCGATCAGGCCGTCTCGAAGAAAGAAGCCGAGATAAAAACGATTTGAATTTCCCGGGGGCCCGTAGCTCAGCCTGGTAGAGCACCGCCCTTTTAAGGCGGGTGTCGATGGTTCGAATCCATCCGGGCTCAAGAAGCTCTTGTCCCCGTCGTCTAGCCTGGCCTAGGACACCAGATTTTCATTCTGGCAACACGG
>CAZMFE010000011.1:0-18551 GCA_964565495.1 uncultured bacterium | reverse complement strand
TTGATAGATGAGAAGCCCGTAAAGGAGGATGAGAAAAAAACTTCCAAAGAATCCAAGCTCTTCCCCGATCACGGAAAAGATAAAGTCGGTGTGGTGTTCAGGGACAAAATCAAGCTGACTCTGGCTGCCGTGGAGCCAGCCTTTTCCAAAAAGTCCTCCCGAACCTACGGCGATCCGGGACTGAATCGCCGTATAACCGGCCCCCAGGGGATCGAGCTCGGGATTGAGGAAAACGAGGATCCGTTTCTTTTGATAATCCTTGAGAAGATTCCAAAGAAACGGTGAAGCCAGAAGACCTCCCACAAAACTCATCACAAGATACCGCAGGCGAATCCCCCACAGAAAAAGAAGGAATACCCCTAACGGGACCAAAAGAACCGCACTCCCCAAGTCCGGCTGCTTGAGGATGAGAACGAGCGGAAAACCTACCACGAAGACCGTGGTCCCGATCGCTTTCCACTCCCCTTCCCAAGGATTACGAGATCCTAGGAAATTCGCCAAGGCCAAAACGGTGGCCAGCTTCGCAAACTCGGAAGGCTGAAAAGAAAACGCTCCGAGTTCGATCCATCGCTGAGCCCCCAAACGGACGGCCCCAAAAAAATCGACCCCGACCAAAAGAGAGATCGCCAGAACATAAAAAGCGTACGAAATCCCGAGAAAGTAACGGTAACCCAGCTGGACGGTGAGGACAAAAAATAAGAGACTGACCCCGATCCAAGCCAATTGTCTTATCGCAAAATCACCTGAGCTCCGAAAGGTCGCGCTGTAAATAAAAAAAACTCCCGCGGTCATCAAAATCGAAGCATTCCTCAAAACGGGAAGTGGGAGTGATTTAAACCACCTGAGGAGCATCTAACTCTTTCCATATTTTGAGGGCCCGTTTGACGACGCGGGTGGCATTGATCCCGCCCGAACCCCCATGTTCAATCATCACCACAAAGGCAATTTGAGGATCCCGATAGGGAAAGAAACCGGTCATCCAGGCGTGGGGTTGGCGCGGGGGGGCTTGGGCCGTACCGGTTTTTCCCGCCAGTTGGTCAAAATCGACTCGGGCAAGCTGCCCCGTTCCGTAATTCGATTCGACGACTTTGAGCATCCCCTGACGGATGATTTTGAGATTCTTCTCCTGAATGGCTGCCCTCTTTTTTTCGGATGACTCTGAAGAGGAGCCAGAATCGTGAACGAGCTTAGGCTCAACCCATTCTCCGTTCTTGGCAATGATGGCGGCAAGCCTCAAAATCTGAAGCGGCGAAACCAAAAGAAAGCTTTGCCCTACGGCGAAACTCAGCGTTTCTCCTGGATACCAGGGTTCTTTGAAATGGCTCTTCTTCCAGACCGAATCCGGGACCAGGCCGGGGGCAAGGTGGGTCAATTCTATTTGGAGGGTCTCGCCAAAGCCAAGCTTTCTTGCCGTCTGGGCTAAAAGGTCGGGCCCCACGAGCCTCCCCACGTTATAAAAGTAGACGTTGCAACTCCTCTCAATCGCTCGATAGAGATCGAGAGACCCGTGCCCTCCTTCTCGCCAACAGCGGAAGGGACGCGACCCGGGCTTGAGCCGGAAATAACCGGGGCAACGAAATGTTGTGTGAGGGGTGATCTTGCCACTCTCCAACGCGGCAATGGCGGTAACAAGCTTAAACACAGAACCCGGAGGATAAGCAGCGCCCGCCCCCCGGTCCACGAGAGGCGCGTCGGGATGATTAAGAAATCCAAGCCTCTCCCTCGTACCGGTCGGTGAGACAAAAACATTGGGATCAAAGGCGGGCAGAGAAACCAAGGCTAAAAATTCGTTGGTCTTAAGATCCAAGAAGGCGATCGTGGCTTTCCGGGAATGGATGAGTTCGGTCAACCGCTTCTGAAATTCCAGATTGAGGGTCAAACGAATATCTTCTCCTGGAACCGGTGCTTTTTCGCTGACCACACGAATCTTCTCCCCCCGGGCATTGACCTCAATCTGCTTCGCGCCCCGCCACCCTCGCAACCTCAAATCAAACACCTTTTCAATTCCCGTCCTCCCCACCAGCGAATGGAGTCCAAAGCGGGCTCGGTCTTTCGTCCGGTACTCCTCAGGACTGATCTTTCCGAGGTAGCCGATGATGTGGGAAGCGACAGGCCCGTAAGGATAAGAACGAATAAAATCGGTCTGAATGGAAACGCCGGGGAGCTCAGGCCTTAATTCTTCGACTTGGAAAAGAAGTTCCTTGGAAATGTCGGCCGCTAAAACCACCGGGGTAAAAGGATACTCCCTCTCGGCGCTCATCCGCTCCCGAATTTCTCTTTCAGAAACCTTCAAAAGTCTTGCCAGATCGGGATAAACTTCTGGAGTGACATCTTCCGGGGTGGCCACGAGGTGGTAGGCGGGCCGATTCCGGGCAAGAAGCCTCCCCGCTCGGTCGTAGACATTGCCCCGCGGTGCCTCTTGGGGGACAAGCCGGATTCGATTCTCTTCGCTCAGGTTACGATAGTAACCTCCCTTGAGCACTTGGGCTTGAAAGAGTCCGACCGTGAGGATGACGAGCCCTGCGAAAACCCCCCCTTTTAAGATATTCAGCCGCATTTCAAAATAGCTCGTACTGTTTCAAAAGAGGAATCCGCTTGAACCAACGATTCGTTAAGCCAAAGAAACTTGGAGCCAGCGCCGTCGTATAGGCGGTGGTCAAAAAAATGGTACCCATCGAATCCAGAGAAATCGCCTGCGAGGTTTCCAGCCATCCGGCAAGACCCAGGCTCAGAATTTCCGTCATCCCCACAAAAAGAAAGCTCATTCCGAGGCGAACCCATAAATTATCTCTTTCGAGCTTCTGGATTCCCAAGGAAAGAAGATAACCGGTCAAAGCGAAACTCAGGGCTTGGATTCCAAAAAGGTGCCCCCCGAGAAAATCCCGCAAGAGGCCTACTCCCAGGCTGAACCACGGGACCTCTTGCCAATTTCCAAAGAAGGCGTAATCCAGGATGACCAGATAGAGGAGATCGGGACGTCCCCTCAAAAAGACAAAAAAAGGTGAAAGACCATACTCTAAAATCAGGAGGAATCCCATCAGGATCAGGAGTCGTGTGGAGACAAACCGATGCATAGGATCTCCTCCAACTTAGAAAAATTGACAAAAGGACGCACCGTGGCAAAAAGCTCGAGGCTCTCTTTTTCACTTCCTACCATCTCAACCCGTCCGATAGGCATCCCTTTCGGGTAGACACCGCCCAGACCTGAACTCAAAACCTGATCCCCGACCTTGACGGTAGAGTCTCGATCGATATGGGTCAGGCGAAGCCAAGAAGAACCGTCTCCTTCTGCGACACCCAAATCTCGGGCTTCTTGAAAAAAGGCGCTCACCCGGGATTCGGGATCAATGAGGAGGATGGCCCGTGCATTGAGGGGGGCCGCTTCGACAATCCGCCCGACTAAACCTTGGGCACTCACCACCGCCATCCTCTTTTTAATCCCCTGAGTCGATCCTTTGTCAATGAGGATCGTCTTCCGCCAGGGAACCAAATCCCTCCCAATCACCCGAGCGGCGATGGTTTTCGCCGGAATTTCCTTTTTAAATTCGAGAAGCTCTCGGAGTCTTGTGTTTTCTTTCTTGAGCTCTTCAAGCTCCACCTGCTTCTGCTCGAGCTCCGCCACACGTTTCATAAGCTCTGTCTGGTTCTGGTAAAGATTCCAGAATTGGACGAAGCGGCCGCCCGCTTCCTGAAGGGTGTGGGAAATGGCCTGTCCGCCGACAAGAAAAGGCTTTAAACAGGTGAGGCCAATTTGATGAAAGACTTCCTGCCGTTCAGGGGCTTGGAGGACGAAAAACAGAGGGGCGAGCGCAAAGGCGAGGAGATAAAAAGAGCGTTTTCCGCTCAATATTCTTTGGAGTTCTGACTATTGACGGCCAAACGTCTTAGCAGCCGAAAATCACTGAGGTATCGGCCTGTGCCGAGAGCGATCGCCGTCAAGGGATCGTCCGCGATATGGACCGGAAGCCCGGTCTCTTCGCTGATGAGTTTATCGAGGCCCCGAAGAAGGGCCCCGCCCCCCGCCAAGATGAGGCCGCGATCGATTAAATCGGAGCAAAGTTCGGGAGGGGTCCTCTCAAGCGCAATCCGAATCGCCTCAAGAATTTGTGCGAGTGTTTCCGAGAGGGCCTCCCGGATTTCTTCGCTCGTGACGGTAATTGTTTTCGGAAGACCCGCCAAGATGTCGCGCCCTTTCACTTCGAGGCTTGTTTCCTCCTCCATCGGATACGCAGAACCGATCTTGATTTTGATCTCCTCAGCCGTCCGTTCCCCCACCATGAGGTTGTAGGTTTTCTTCAAGTGACTGATAATCGCCTCGTCGCACTCATCGCCCGCGATTCGAATCGATTTGGAAAAGACGATGCCCGAAAGCGAGATGACCGCGATTTCGGTCGTCCCGCCGCCGATATCGATGATCATATTTCCCGCAGGTTCATGGATGGGGAGTCCCACTCCAACCGCAGCCGCGATCGGCTCCTCGACCAGATAAACAGGGCTCCTCGCGCCCGCCCGTTCGGCAGAATCTTTAACCGCACGTTTTTCAACTTCTGTGATTCCGCTCGGAACGGCAATCACAACGCGGGGACTGACTAGGCGATTTCCTCGATGAACTTTTCGGATGAAATAGCGGAGCATCGCTTCGGTGATGTCAAAATCGGCAATCACGCCGTCCTTCATCGGACGGATCGCGACAATGTTTCCCGGAGTCCGGCCAAGCATCCGCTTGGCCTCCTCACCGACAGCGAGAACATGGTGGTTTGAACGATCGATGGCAACGACGGAAGGTTCACATAAAACGACCCCTTGGCCCTTGACATAAACCAAGGTGTTTGCAGTTCCTAAATCAATTCCGATGTCGCCGGAGAAAAAACCGAGCACACGGTCAAGTAAAAACATTCACTCAAATCCTTCAGTTTTATTCTGCGGAGAAAAAGCGGGAACAACGAATGGAAGTACTATATCGAAAATGAGAAATGATGTCAATTAAATTCCAGAAAATCAGGGGGTTAGAAGCTTTTTAAAGACTCAAGATGTTTAAAAAAATCGGGGTAAGAGGTGGCCACGGATTCGGTTCCTTCGACCACAACGTCCCCCCGGGATGCCAGACTCGCCACGGCCAGCGCCATCGCCGTCCGGTGGTCGCCCAAACCCGCCACCCGGCCTCCCCGAAAGGCCTCGACCCCCTCAATCACGCATCCATCGGGAAGTTCCTTCACCTTCCCTCCCAAGGCATTGAGGCCGGCGGCCATCGAGTGGATCCGATCCGTCTCCTTCACCCTGAGTTCATTCGCCCCTGAGATCAGACTCTCCCCCTCGGCGAGGGCACAGACAACCATGAGGACGGGGAGTTCATCGATCACGGAGGGGACCTCCTGAGGGGCTACTCGCACCCCCCGAAGCCTCCGGCCCTTCACCCGAATCTCTCCCACCGGTTCCAGCCCCTCTTCTTTAACCCGTTCCTCAATGGAAGCGCCCATCCGTTTCAGGATACGGACGAGACCCGTACGTGTCGGGTTGAGCCCCACGTTTTTAGCTCTCAATTCGAAACCCTCCCGCATGGCCGCGGCGGCGATAAAGAACGCTGCCGATGAGAAATCTCCTGGGAGTTGGGCTTGAAGCGGTTTCAATTCTTTTGCCTTTTCCACACAACGCCACTCCCCTTCCAGCTGGAAGGGAGCCCCCGTCGCCTTGAGGAAACGCTCCGTATGATCCCGTGAGAGGACCTTCTCATGGACCCGCGTCTTTCCTTCAGCGTAAAGACCTGCCAAGAGAACCGCTGATTTCACCTGGGCGCTCGCTAAGGTGTTTTCAAGATCGATCCCCCTTAACTTTCCACCGCGGATCGTGAGCGGCGCGAAATTTGCGCTATCCCTCCCTTTGATCTGCGCTCCCATCTGTTTCAAGGGGTGCGTCACCCGCCCCATCGGACGAGACGAGAGGGAATCATCCCCTGTCAGTACCGCCTCAAACCGCTGTCCGGCCAAGATCCCGAGGAGAAGGCGCATCGTCGTCCCCGAATTTCCCAAGTCCAGCATTCCCTGGGGCGCCTTGAGACCGCTCAAACCCCCTCCCTCGACCTCAAGGGTCCCTGAGACCAGGTCCAGAGAAATGGAAATTCCCATCGAACGAAAGGCCTGGACAGTCCGGAGGGTGTCGTCAGCTTCGAGAAATTTGGTGAACCGGCTTCTCCCTTGGGCGAGGGCCCCAAACATGACGGCCCGATGAGAGATCGATTTGTCCCCCGGTGGTTCGTACTCTCCGTGGAGGCTCCCGCCTCCTTTCAAGGTGATAGAATTTGGCAAGTTGGGATGAAAGATTTACCTTCGGGCCACCCAGAGGCGAAGGCTATCGAGCTCCGTGAGAATCTTTTCTTGGCGGTTAAGAATCTCCTGCTGATTGGTTTCGATCTTCTTCACCCGCTCCTCGATCAAACGAACCTTATCGAGTAACTCATCCAGAGGGTCGGCCGGCCGAGGCTTAGTTTGAGCCTGGACAGAGAAAGAATGCAGAAAAATGGAAGCAAAAAAGACAAAGGGGAGGAACGCTTTGATGCCTCGTAGGAACACGGCTGGAAACATCTTAGGATTAACTGACAAGTCGTTGTCTTCGTGAAGACCAGACCCGAACCTCGCCTAGTTTGGCCTGAATCAACTTATCTCGAGCAAAGATTTCCTTTTGTCCCGCTTCGATCCGTTCCATACGCTTTTCGATCGAACGCATCCTCGCAAGGACCTCCTCCAAGGGATCGCCAGCAGCGACCGATTGAGAAAAGACCAGGGGAGGAAATAAAAGAAGAAGGGGAATAAAAACAGCGGACGGGCTCCCTGTCTTAGGCAATGCGTACCAGGTCTCCCTCCCGGATTTGAGCCGGCTTGATCTCCTCTAAGATCGCACAGGCAGAAAAGTTTTCGTAAAGTTTCTCTACTTGAATCCGACCCACGAGTTTCCCATTCTGTTCCACACGGAGGGTATCCCCGAGCTTCACATGACCCCGAAGCCCGACATTCACCACCACAAATTTAAACTGTCGATTCACCGAGAGGACCTGAAGCGGCCGCGGGTCCACAGCTTCTTTGGCTTCTTTGGGGGCGGCCTTCTCGTCGGTTTTTTCCTCGGCCTTCACTTCCGCCTTGGCATCTTTTTTCTTTTTTGCCGGCTCAGAGACTTTCTTTTCTTCTACTTTCGCCAGAGGGATCACCGGCAGCTTGGCCGCTTCTCGGACCACCGCCTGATCGGTGACTTGCCCAAAACTCACCTGCAGGGCCAGCTCCTCCTTCTCGGATTCCAATTCCTGAATCCGCTTCCTCAGATCGCTTGCCTCGCGGTACGCCCCGTCTAATTCCTTCTTCAGGTTGTCCCGCTGATGGGTGTAATCCTTGATCTGAGCCAGCAAACGCTCGTTTTCCTGCTTAAGCTGGTCTATCCGGACGAGCTCCGATTGCAGATACTCATTTTGATCTTCGAGTTGAACTTGGCGAGATTCTAATTCTTCCCGCGCGGCCCTTTCCGTATGGAGGCGTTGGAAGAGAAAGAAACTCCCCGCAAGAGAAGCGGCCGATAAAGTAAAAGCCAGTCCGATGGCGAACTTGATCCCTTTCATACGAAGGTTGGAATCTTAACATTCCCTCATAACAATTTCAAGTGAGACTTACGACCTCTATTCTTCGCGCCAGACGTTAGTGACGTCAAATTTCTGGGCGCTTCCACAACGATGACAATTTCCAAGAGCAAACACCTTCTCCCCTTCCGCCGCAAGACGCCCCTCGTCGAGTTTACACTCTTCTCCGCACGCCTTGCAGGTGAAACGGGCCTTCTCAATAAAATCGCGGTCAAAATCAGAACCGTAACTTGGATAGGGCCTAAATTCACCCATGAGGAGTCAATTCCTTATTCCTGAATCGTGTCGGGCAATTCGTTGATGTCTCCGGTTTCATGCGGGAAGTGTTTCTTGAGAACCTCACCGACCTTTCGAATTCCCGCTTCCAGGCCTTCGACGAACTCGCCTCGAGTGAAAAAACTTTGCAGGGTCGAGACGATCTCTTGCCAAAACAAATCTCCCACCCTGTCATGGATTCCTCGATCGCCTAAAACAGCAAAGGAATGGTCCACCAGGGAAAAATAAATCAGAATGCCGTTGCGAAGCCGGGTTTTCGTCATCCTGAGATTTCCAAACACCTTTTTCGCTCGCTCCAAAACATTGCCTCCGGCTTTTCGTTCCAGATAAACCCGGATCTCTCCCGAGGTCTCGCGCTCCGCCTCACGGATCGCTCGAACCACTCTCTCCCTTTCGCTTCCCCCAAAAAAGGTTTTCGGACTCAATCTCCTCACCATCGTCCGCTTGCACCCCCTCCGCCGAAACTCCCGCCACCTCCGCTAAATCCCCCTCCGCCAAAACCTCCTCCCCCCAGACCGCCACCCCAGTATCCGCCTTGTCTCCAAACCGATCCGTCTCGGCTCATCACCATCTTTCCTGGAAAGACAACCCGAAGAAAAAAGAACACCCAAACCAAAAAACTTGCAAGACCGAGACATCCCATCGACAGTAGCATTTCATGTAGAAAGATTGCCGCCCAAAGTCCAAGGAGGGTGCTCGTCCCGGCCAAGATTAAAAGAATTACCGGATGAACCAAAGCAAGAAAACTGAGAAGAAGAAGGATCTTAACGATGTCCCAAACATTTTCATCCGCTTTTTGCCGAGGCTCGCTTACAGACTCTCCCTTCGTCGCAGCAAGGGTTGCCTCCACCGCCTTCTTTATCCCCTCATCAAATTTCCCTTGACGGAATCGTGGCACGATTTCATTTTCAATGATGAGTTTACAGGTAGCGTCCGGAAGGGCGCCTTCAAGGCCGTAGCCGACTTCAATCCGGGCCTTACGATCGTTTTTGAAAATGAGGAGGATGACCCCGTTATCCTTTCCCTTTTGGCCGATCTTCCATTTCTCAGCAAGGCGAATCGAGAAATCCTCCAAAACCTCTCCCTCGAGGCTTGGAAAGGTGACGACAACAACTTGATTGGAAGTTTCCTCTTCAAATCGACGAAGTTTTTCTTCGAGGGAGGCTCGCGTGGAAGGAGAAAGCATCTGAGCGTAATCCGAAACATAGCCTTCGGGGCGAGAGGGAATCTGAAGGGCAAAGAGAGGAGAAGAGAGAAGAAAATAACAGAGAACCGTCATCAAAACCGGGGACGGTCCCCTAGGGGACAGCCCTTTAATTTTCCAATCCTTTGAGGAGGGCAAGGAGTGTCCCCGGGAGGACCGTCCCCAAAATCAAAACTTCACCTTCGGAGCGACACGGGCACCTTCGTCCGCGGCGAAGTAGGACTTCCTCTGAAATCCGGTGAGCCTCGCTACAACACTATCCGGGAAGATTCGAACGCGGGTATTGAATTCACGGGCCACCTCGTTGAAGCGCCGCCTTTCGACTGCGATCCGGTTCTCCGTCCCTTCGAGTTGACTTTGAAGAGTAAGAAAGTTCTGATTGGCCTTGAGGTCGGGGTATTGTTCGATGACCACGAGTAAGCGGCTCAAGGCCGATGAAAGGCCCTGTTGGACTTCTTCAAATTGCGTCAAGGCGCCAGGATCGTTAAAGACGGACTTGGGAAGATTAATTTGAGTGATCTTTGAGCGGGCCTCGATCACCTTTTCCAAGGTTTCGCGCTCATGAGCGGCATATCCTTTCACCGTCTCCACGAGGTTGGGGACAAGATCGAGCCGGCGCTGGTAGACATTCTCGACCTGCGCCCATGCTTCGGAGACCCCCTCTTCGGCCCGGACCAAGCTGTTATAAACCCCCCCGAACGCGAGGGCGACAATCGCGATCCCAACAACGACAATGCCTAAACCGATTAAAAGTCCTCGATTCATAGTTCCCCTCCTTTTATACTTTCATTATAAAAGATGATCGGCCTACCCCCAAATGAAATCCAGAGACTCCGTGACCTGATTCAAGCGGGCTCTCAAATCGTTGTCTTTACCGGCGCCGGCATCTCCACGGAAAGTGGGGTTTCCGACTACCGTTCCAAAGGGGGAATCTGGGACCGGTTTCAGCCGGTCACGATCCAGGAATTTCTTCGCGATGAGGGAAAACGGAAAGAATACTGGCGCCGCAAAAAAGAGCTGTATGCCGAAATGCGGGAGGCCGAGCCCAATGCCGGCCATCAGGCGATTGCCCGGCTTGAGAAGCAGGGAAGATTGTTAGGGGTAATCACCCAAAATATCGACGGCCTTCATCAAAAGGCAGGAAATAAAAAAGTGCTGGAGCTCCACGGGACGAATCGGGAAGTGATTTGCCTTACCTGCGGCCGCGTGGATCCCTTCGAGCCGGTTTACAAAAGGCTCCTCGCAGGAGAAGAAATCCCTCTTTGCCTCCCTTGCGGAGGCCTTTTGAAACCGAATACGATCTCTTTCGGTCAGGCGCTTGATCCCGATGTCCTAAACCTTGCCGTGACGTGGGCCCGAAGCTCCGACTTAATGCTCGCCGTCGGTTCCACACTGATTGTCGAACCGGCCGCTTCGCTCCCCCGCCTGGCCAAAGGCTCTCAGGCCAAGCTCGTCATCATCAACCGCGATCCGACTCCCCTCGATTCTCTCGCGGATCTTGTGATTCGAGGAACGGCAGGACCCCTACTCGACAAGGCCATTTCCTGAAAAGGGGGGGATCATGCGGGATCGATTATTTGCACTTTCAGAAAACCGAACCACGGCCCGAACTGAACTTTTGGCCGGACTCACCACCTTTTTGACGATGGCTTACCTCATCTCTGTCCGCTCTTCGAGAGTTATTTTTCTTCAACAGGAACAATATCTTTCCCGTCATAGGGGGGAGTGAAAATGACGAAAGCGGCGAGCGACGTCTTTCCTCGGCGGGTCGCCTTGTGCCTCATCCCCCGCGGGATGTAAACGCTTGAGCCCGGGCGAAGCGCGAGGGCCTTCTCCCCCTTCTCCCCCAACAAGAAATCCCCTTTTCCCTTCAAGACGAGCGCCCAGGCATCATGGGTGGCGTGATAATGGAGAGGCTCGGCCTTTCGGATGACAACCAAGTGGTGGCTGGAAAGGTCGTTCTCGGCAATCGTCTCAAGTCGGATATTGTCAAAGTCCTGCTTTTCGATCTCCTTCATTTTCTCAAGAAGAGGGAGGGGATCTTGTTTGGTGAATTCGGGATGGTAATAGAAAGGCCGGAGGGCAGCCGATACACATCCGGCAAGGAGACAGGCCGCCAAGAGGAGACCGGCTTTCAACTTGAACACAGGGCTATTTTTTATCGGGAAAACAGACGTCGGGTTGTTTCGAGGCAGAAGGTCCGCAGGCGGGGGCTTCGCCTGCGCTTTTCTTCTCAGGCTTTTCTTTCTTCGCCGCTTCCTGGTAGCTTTTTGAGCGGTAATCGGTTTGGTAGAAGCCGCTTCCTTTGAAAATCACGCCGGCTCCTGCCGTAATCACACGTCGGACGGAGCGCTTTTCACATTTTGGGCATTCCCGAATCGGCTCGGCCGTAATCGACTGGAACCTTTCGAATTGATGCCCGCACGATCCGCAGACATAGTCATAGGTTGGCATCTCGTATCACCTCAGCAGTCACCTAATTATAAGGATTCGAGATCGGAATGGCAAGTCGGCCTCCTATTTCGAAAGGAGTCCCTTGAGTTCTTTGAGGAAGTGGTTGATGTCCTTAAACTGGCGGTACACGGAGGCGAAGCGGACATAGGCGACTTGGTCCAGTTTGGCAAGTTCTTCCATGACAAACTCCCCGATCACCGGGGAGGGGACTTCCCTTTCGTATTTTTCATCCAGCATTTTCTCAAGCCGATTCACAATTTCATCCTGAGCTTCCCGTGAGACCGGTCTTTTTTCGCAGGCCTTTTGGATTCCGGCGAGGACCTTGTTCCGGTCGTACATTTCCCGACGCTGATCCTTCTTAATCACCAGAAGGGGGACTTCTTCGATTTTTTCGTAAGTGGTGAAACGGCGGCCGCATTTCAGGCATTCACGGCGGCGGCGGATGGTCGTCCCATCCCCTGAGCTCCGGGAGTCGATGACCTTGTCATCAGTTTTTTTGCAGTAAGGGCAACGCATTACAGCCTCGCGAGGCCTTCCATGAGAATCACGGTAGCAACTCCAGATAAAGCGGAAACTTTTTCGTTAATTCTTCGACACCCTTCCGCGCACGTTCCAAATGGGATTCGTCGGTGGAGGCAGCCAGCGTCTGACCGATCAATTCCGCAATCCGCTTCATTTCGGGCTCTTTCATTCCTCGGGTGGTCACGGCTGGCGTTCCAAGGCGAATCCCTGAAGGTTTCATCGCCGAACCCTTGTCAAAGGGAATCATGTTTTTATTGACCGTGATTTTCACTCGATCGAGGACTTCTTGACATTCCTTTCCATTGAGTCCCTTCACGGAAACGTCGACAAGCATCAAGTGATTGTCGGTCCCCCCCGAGACGACCCGGTAACCGCGGTCGGCCAGGGCTTGAGCCAGGGCTTTGGCATTGGCCACAATCTGACGGGCATACCCCTTAAATTCCGCCGTCATGGCTTCCTTCAAGGCCACGGCCTTCGCTGCGATGATATGCATCAAGGGCCCCCCCTGAATTCCGGGAAAAACTACTTGATCAATTGCCTTAGCATACTTCTCTCTAGAGAGGATTAAGCCGGCTCGGGGACCTCGCAGCGTTTTGTGGGTTGTGGTTGTGACAACGTCTGAGTAAGGAACGGGATTCGGATGAATTCCTGCAGCTACAAGCCCGGCAAAGTGGGCCATATCAACCATTAAGAGCGCTCCCACTTTATCGGCGATTTTGCGCGCGCGCGCAAAATCGAAGCTCCGAGGATAGGCGGAGGCGCCAAGCAGAATCATCTTGGGCTGGTGTTCCACCGCGAGGCGTTCCAATTCGTCATAATCGATCTGCTCATTTTTGGGGCTCACGCCGTAGGGGATGATCGTGTAATATTTCCCCGAAAAATTGAGTTTATGGCCGTGGGAAAGGTGCCCGCCGTGGGCGAGGTCCATCGCCAGGATCTTCGCCCCCATTTCAAGGAGGGCCAGGTAGACCGCGATATTAGCCGAGGTCCCGGAGTGAGGTTGAACATTGGCGTGTTCGGCGCCAAAAAGCTTCTTGGCCCGCTCGATCGCGAGGCTCTCCGCGATGTCCACATTTTCGCAACCGCCGTACCAACGCTTGGCGGGATAGCCTTCCGCATATTTATTGGTCAGGACGGAGCCAGCGGCCTCCAGAACTGCCAGGGAGGTGAAATTCTCACTCGCAATCAGTTCAAGATTGTCGTTCTGACGGCGAATCTCCTTCTGGACCGCCTCGTAAATTTCCGGATCCGTCTCTTTCAAATGACAGAAATATTCACACCGAGTTTCTTTTTTCATAGTCGACGATTTTACGAACACGTCTGGCATGTCTCCCCCCCTCAAAAGGTGTCCGAAGCCAGGTGTCGATGATCTTTCGGGCCCGAGCCGGCCTCACAAATCCCGCGCCGAGGATCAGCATGTTCGAATCATTGTGGGCCCGGGAGAGCTGGGCCTGGCGAACATTTTGAACCAGGGCGGCGCGGACCCCTTTGACCTTGTTCGCCGTGATGGCACTCCCGATTCCGGTGTAACAGATTCCAATCGCACCCTCCGCCTTTTTCGCGCGGATTGCAAGGGCGGCTTTCAAAATATAATCCGGATAATCGCAAGGTTCTGAAGAACCCGTCCCGCAGTCGAGGACCCGAATCCGTTTCGCCTTCAGGTGTCGAATCATCTGCTCCTTCAGCTTAAAGCCGCGGTGATCCGCTGCCACAGCCAATCGAAGTTTCATCGGCTTAACGAACGATCTCCTCCCATTCGCTTTTGAGTTTCTTCTCCAAGTCTTGAACCACCTCCTCATAAACCGGAATTCCAAGACCGATCGGATCTTTCACCTCCAGAACTTTAATTTTCTCCTTAATACCGGTCACGAGACCCGTTAAGAAATCGGAGTGTTCCTGCGACATGGCAAGAATCAGGTCTGCCTCTAAGACATCCTCACGGCGGCAAGCCCGGGTTCGGTGAGCGTTGATATCGATTTCCCGATTTTTCATCACGAGGATGGCCTCCGGAGTCGCACTCCCCCCATCCCGCGCCAAGATCCCCGCCGTAGAGATTTCGATTTCATGGTTCAGCTGCTTGCGTTTCAATTCCTCACGGAGAAGCCCTGCGGCGATGGGGCTCCGGCATGAGTTTCCTGTACAGACGATGAGGATTTTCTTTCTTGGAATTTTTCCTTCTTGGATATCGCGAATCGCCTGCCGGACGGCTTCCAGTTCCGCTCCTTCACGCAAAATGTGAGGGGGAGGGTGAGAGACATCGACCACGGTGGAATCGATACCGATCTCGCAGGGGCCCGCGTCAATCACATAGTCAATCTGATCTCCCAAGGTTCGAAGCACTTCTTGGGCCGTCTTTGGAGACGGCTCCCCTGTGCGATTCGCACTGGTCGCTAAAAACGGCTCCCCCGCCGACACAATCAACGTACAGGCGGGGAGGCTTTTGGGGTAACGGATTCCGATCTTCTCTTCCGTACTTGATGAGACGACGAGCGTGACCGGGCCTGGCCAAAACCGCTTTGAAAGATGACGAAACGCCGGACTGCGTACCACACTGAGGAACGCAAGCTGATCCCAATCTCCGATATGATAGGCGAACGGTTTTTCGCGGTCCCTTCCTTTAATTTGGTAAAGCTTCTCTAAACTCTCTTTCTTGGAGGCCGGAACGCCGATCCCATAGACCGTCTCGGTCGGGAAGGCCACAATCTTCCCTGCGCGGGCAAACTGGGCGACTTCTCGGATCACCTTTAAGTTGGGATCCCCGGGATTGAACCGAATAACGGTTGGGTTCAAATGAATTACGGCCGAAGCTGTTTGGTGAGCTCGTCGTTTTTCTTACGAATGTTAAGGGCGAGCTTCTCCTTGAAAGCCTCAAGCTTCTTTTGAAGGACCCCATCTCGAAGCGCAAGCATCTGACAAGCGAGGAGGGCGGCGTTGCGGGCCCCGCCTTTGCCGATGGCCACGGTCGCCACGGGAGTCCCTGCAGGCATTTGGACCGTGGCGAGAAGCGAATCCAAACCTCCCAGAGGCGACGAGTTGATCGGAATCCCAATCACGGGGAGAGTGGTCTGAGCGGCCACCGCCCCCGCCAGATGCGCAGCGCCACCCGCCCCACAAATAAACACTTGAAGACCTCTCCCCTTTGCCTGCTTGACGAAACGGTTCACGTCCTTGGGGTTCCGGTGGGCAGAAAGGACCTTCATCTCGTAAGGGATCCCAAAGTCCTTAAGGACCTCGGCTGTCTCATTCATCACCTCAAGATCGGAATCGCTCCCCATCAAGATCGCTACCAAGGGTTTTTTCATCGCTTGATCCTCATTCTTTTACTTCACGACCGGACACTTTCCAAAGCCCTTCGTCCGATGTCCTTGCGAAAATGGGCGCCCTCAAATCGGATTTCGTACACCGCCTGATAGGCCTTCTCCTGGGCTTGCTTGAGGGTGACACCGAGGGCGGTTACTGAGAGAACGCGGCCGCCGGCAGTGACCCATTCTCCCTTCTCATCACGCCCTGTTCCCGCATGAAAAACAAAAACGTCCTCTTTTCCCTTCAATCCCTCGAGGCCGCTGATACCGGCGCCCTTCTCGTAAGTGCCGGGGTAACCTTGGGAGGCAAGGACCACATTCAACGAATAACGTTCGTCCCAATCGAGTTCCTCTTGAGGAAACCGTCCCTCCGCAATCTCGAGAAAAAGGGGCAAGAGGTCCGACTTAAGCCTTGGTAAGATCACCTGCGTCTCGGGATCTCCGAACCGAGCATTATATTCGAGGACATAAGGACCATTCTTTGTCAGAATGAGACCGGCGTAGAGAACACCCCGATACGGTCTCCCCTCCTTGGCCATCCGCTGCAAGAGGGGACGAACGGTTCTGTCGAGCACCTTGTGAAAGTCCTCTTCGGAAAGAAAAGGGCAAGGGGAATAAGCGCCCATGCCCCCCGTATTGGGGCCTCGATCCATGTCGAGGAGGCGTTTGTGATCCTGCGCACTGGCGAGCGGCGCGATGTTTTCTCCGTCTGTCAAGACGAGTACCGAGAGCTCCTCCCCCTCCAGACGTTCCTCAATGAGCACGCGAGCACCCGCCTCGCCTAGGCTCTTTTCCTCCATGAATTTCGTGACGGCCTGCACCGCTTCTTCGCAGGAGGTCGCGACCACCACCCCCTTCCCCGCGGCCAGCCCATCCGCCTTGATCACAAACGGGGGTTCTGATTCAATCAAGTAATGCTTCGCCTGGGCCGCCTCCGTAAAAATCTTAAATTCCGCCGTCGGAACACCGGCACGAACCATCATCTCCTTGGCAAAGATTTTACTCGATTCGATTTCGGCAGCCGCCTTTGTAGGACCGAAGATCTTGAGCCCGTCGGCCTGAAACCGATCCACAATTCCTCCGGCAAGAGGTGTTTCGGGACCGACGACCGTGAGGTCAATCTCTTTTTCGTGGACAAATCGAACCAAACCTTCGATATCTTCTGGGCCCACAGCCACACACTCGGCAAGCTCAGCAATTCCGGCGTTTCCCGGAGCCGCATAAAGCTTCGAAAGAAAAGGGCTCTGACGAATTTTCCAGACAAGCGCATGTTCCCGTCCGCCGGATCCCACGATGAGCACCCTCATTGGATCTCCACCCCCTTCCTTGCTACCACTTCGCCGATTTCCCAACTTGAAAGTTTAAACTTCTTCAAAATTTTTTGGGCCGACGCCACGGCCCTTTTTTCAACGATCAAAATCATTCCGATCCCCATGTTAAACGTCCGAAACATTTCGAAGTCCGATATGTTACCACGCCGAGCGACCCTGTCAAAGAGCTTCGACCGAGGCCAGGCCCCCGAATCGATCGAAGCACCGAGGCCCTGGGGAAGGACCCTGGGAAGGTTGTCATAGAAACCTCCCCCCGTGATATTGACAATCCCTCGGACAGAAATCTTCTTCAATACTTCAAGGACCGGCCGGACATAAATTCGAGTCGGCGTGAGAAACTTTTCACCCAGGAACCCTTTAAGCTCCCTTCGAGAAAAAATTTTCCGAAGCAAAGAAAATCCGTTGGAGTGAAAACCCGAGGAGGCGAGACCGAGGAGTCGGTCTCCCGCACGAATCTTTCGTCCCTCAATCACCCGCTTTCGCCCCACAATCCCCACGGCAAAACCGGCCAGGTCATATTTTGAATCGCTATAAAAATCGGGCATCACCGCTGTCTCGCCCCCCACCAGAGCACACCGGCCCTCGCGACAACCTCGAACAATCCCTTTCAAAACTTGGGCGGTCACTGCCGACCTAAACTTCCCCGTCGCGAAATAATCGAGAAAAAAAAGGGGCCGGGCTCCTGTTGTCAGAAGATCATTCACACACATGGCGACGAGGTCGATTCCGATCGTATCGTGTTTGCCGAGGAGTCGTGCGAGTTCAAGTTTCGTGCCGACTCCGTCGGTCGTGGAAACCAAAATCGGATCACGAATCCCGATTTTTTTCAGGTCAAAGAGCGAGGAAAATCCTCCCGGTCTCCCGAGAACTCCTGGAATCCGCGACCGATTGAGGAGCGCCGCGATCTCGCGGTTATAAGCAGGGTCCCCTTTCAAGTGAGGCACCCCCGCCCGCGCATACGTCCAGGATTTCATTTCCTCTCCAATTTAAATTTATCCATCTCATTAGAAAGGGAAGTGGGGTATTCACCCGTCCAACAGGCGGTGCAAAAATTTCCCTTCGCATTCTCTCGCCTCCCCGAGACTGCTGCGAGAAGCCCTTCCCGACTGAGATAGCCAATAGAATCAACGTCTAAGAATTCTTTGATCTGGTCCATCGAGTGCGTGCAGGCAAGGAGTTCCTCTCGGGAAGGAAAGTCGATCCCGTAAAAACAAGGTGAGACATGCGGCGGACAGCTGATCCGCATGTGAACCTCCTTCGCTCCCGCCCTTCGAAGGAGCTTCACCCGCGATCGGGAGGTGTTCCCTCTCACAATCGAATCGTCCACCACGACCACGCGCTTTCCCTCCACCACCTCGCGGATCGGATTGAGTTTGATCTTCACTTTCAAGGTCCGCACCGACTGCGTGGGATTAATAAAGGTGCGGCCGATGTAGTGATTCCTCGTAAAACCGTGAGCCAAGGGAATTCCAGACTCACTGGAATAGCCGAGCGCCGCGAAATTCCCCGAATCCGGCACGGGAACCACGATGTCCGCCGGGGCCGGATGTTCGCGGGCGAGGTAACGGCCGAGTCTTTCCCTGACCATCCCCACGTTTTCACCGAAAATCCGCGAATCGGGGCGGGCAAAGTATACATGTTCAAATGCGCAGAAGGCCTTTCGAAGGGACTCTCCTTCAAAGGGATAAAAACTCCGCGGTCCTCTCCCATCGATCAGAATCACCTCACCGGGGTCGATCTCCCTGATAAATTCGGCTTCGACCAATTCGAGGGCGCAATTTTCACTCGCCAAGACCCAAGCCCCCTCCAGTCTTCCGAGACAAAGAGGACGGAAGCCGTGAGGA
>CAZMFE010000010.1:0-18592 GCA_964565495.1 uncultured bacterium | reverse complement strand
CGGCTTGAGTAGTGACCCGAGATGTCAACCCCAGAGTTGACTATCGCTTGAGGGTTACCAACTTGAGCCGTTTTTATTTTGGAACTAAGCAGGTTTCCCCTCTTCCTGCCTTGCCTGAACGACATAATGAATGTTGAACTTCTTGTAGACCTCCTCTTTTTCGATATCCTCGGTGGCCCAAGTTTCGGGAAGTAGATTTTTAACCCCAAGCTTCGAGACCAGATATTCTCTGATTTTATTCTTGTAAAGGGCCCCTTTCTTCTTGTCAGCTGTTTGGATGGGGAGCAAATTATTCAATATGCACCCCTGAAGCAAATCGCAAACGCCCATCAATTCATACCCTTCAGCTCCTGAAACAACATCCTGGGTATGGCGAATCTTGGGATGTTTTGAATCTTTCGAATGCCCCACCCCGACCGTGCTGAAATTGTGTTTCAATATTTCCATGAACGTGGCTTGTTCGCACCGCGTCATCTTATCCAGAAACAAAACGGCATTGGAAATATGCGCCAAATTTCTTCTCAACAGTTCTTCGGCGAGGGACCGGTAAGCCCTCTCTTTCTTTACCTTGGCCGGTTCATCGGGGCGGCCGTAGATTTCCAAATCAAAGGTGTGATCCGTCTTGACCGCAATACAGCTAAAATGGCTGTCGCTCTGCATAAAAGCGTCGATTGCCTCCTTGTAAATCCTAAAAGGCTTGGAGTAGATACACCGCGTATATTTGATTTCTTTGAAACGCCCGTCGGGCAGGACATAGGCGTTCCTTGCTAAAATCCCTCTGATTTGCCGATGAAATTTGTTATGGGATGGGTTGAGTAACACCCCGATCAGGAGCCACGTGTGGTGGTGGTCGTAAGTCTCGTCTAAATAAATAATCATGCACTGTCTTCCATATGATTGAAGTGAATCATATCAAAATCAATATCCTTTCGCTTCTCCGTCGCCGCGGGGATCACTGACCCCAATCAGGGTACCGGTCTCCGCCTCGACAAAAATCGCCTGGGCGTTGCCAAAGGGCTTACGAAGGGTAAATCGATGTCCCCGTTCTTTGAGCGAGCGGATAATTCCGGGGCTTTCAAAGAAAGCGGATTCGGCCTCTACTCGATCCCCTCGGGCTGCAAAGCGAGGAGCGGCCAAGATCTGATCCGGAGGCATTCGAAAATCGGCCAAATACATCATAAGCTCCTGGACGATGGGGATAATGAGAGAGCCTCCCGGCGAACCGGCCACGAAACAGGGCTCGCCATTCCGTAAGACGATCACGGGACACATACTGCTTCGAGGCCTCTTTTCAGGACCGGGGGAGTTGGGTTTTGGTTTTCCTGTGATCTCGCCGGGCACGGCGGAACGGAGGACGTGACCCTTCGGGACCATCGCATCCATCAGTCGAGAGGAGAAACGAGGTACGGCATCGAAATCCGTAAGTTCATTATTCAAGAGAAAACCCCACCCCGGAACCACCATCGCCGAACCAAAGACATGTTCGATGGTCGTTGTGTAGGAAACGAAGTTTCCCTCGGTGTCTCGAATCGAAAGGTGAGAGGTATTCCCCAAGGCAGGTTTCAAAGCCTCCTCCACCAAAAAGTCGATGGATTTGGCCTCTTCAAATTTGATCTCTTTCGCCTTTTTCTTGGCATACTCCTTGGAGATTAACTTCTCAACGGGAATTTTGACGAAATCCGGATCCCCGAGGTAACGAGCCCGGTCGCTAAACGCGATCTTTTGGGCCTCGAGGGCGAGATGAAAAGTGTCGGCCGAGGGACCGTAAAAAATCAGGCTGAAATTCTCAAGGATATTGAGGATCTCAAGGAGGGCCACTCCCCCTGAAGAAGGGGGGCCGATGGTAAAAATATCATAACCCCGGTAGTTTCCAAAGATCGCCTCTCGCTCGAGCGCTTCATAAAATTCCAGGTCGGAGAGCTTGAGGTATCCTGCCTGAAAGGGGGCCTTCTGAACGGTGTCGACAATGGCGCGAGCGATCGCCCCTTCGTAGAAAACGCTAATTCCCTCCCGAGCGATCGTCCGAAAAGTTTTGGCCAGGTCCTTCTGTACGAGGGTTTCGTCTTCTTTGAGGGGCTCTCCCTCGGCATCAAAGAAAATCTTTCGGCTCGCCTCGAAGCGCTTCAGTCTCGCCGCCTCATCCCCAATCGCCTCGGCAAGGCGCTTTGAGACCGGGATCCCCTCTTCCGCCCGCCGAATCGCAGGATAAAAAAGTTCGTCGAAACGAAATTTCTTGCTCCCGAATCGTTGGTGAGCAACCCTTAAAAGCTTGAGTGTCCCAGGCACCCCGACCGGGAGGCCACCGGTGATTCGGTCGGGATAAAAGGGGATCGTGTTGCCCGAAGAATAAAGAAACATTTCCGGAAAGGCGTCGGCCGGGGCCTTTTCCCGGCCGTCGAAGGCATAAATCCCCTTGGTCTTGGTGTCATAATAGAGAAGAAATCCTCCCCCGCCGATTCCCGAAGATTGAGGTTCCACGACATTGAGGACCCATTGCGCCGCGATCGCCGCATCCACGGCGTTGCCTCCTTCCTGGAGGATTTCCAGAGCGGCTTGAGTGGCGTAGGGATGGGCCGTCACCACCATCGCCTGGGAGGAGCGGTCCGAAGAAATGCGGGGAACCAGCTCGGGGGTCGTTGAGGGGGCCGCAAAAACTAAACCGGAAATGAAAAGAAAAAGAAGGAGGTCCTTAAACGCTGACACGGCCCTTGCGGGCAAGGACCCGTTTCGCCGCACCCACCATATGGGATGCCGTGAGGCCATATTTTTGAAAAAGCTCTTCTGGTTTTCCCGATTCTGCATAACAATCCTGGATCGCCACAAACTCCATCGGCACGGGGTATTCTTGGGAGAGAAGTTTTGCCACCGCGCTCCCGAGCCCTCCCCAGATTTGGTGTTCCTCCGAGACCACAAAGGCATGAGTCCGCCGGGCTTCTTCGAGAAGGAGTTCCTGGTCAAGGGGCTTGACCGTGTGAAGATCGACAACACTGGCTTCGAGCCCTTCTGCCCTTAACTTTTCTTCGGCCTGAAGCGCTTCAAAGACGAGGAGGCCAGTGGCAACTAAAGTGACATCCTTCCCTTCTCGGAGGCGAACTCCCTTTCCGATTTCAAATCGAGCCTTTTCATTATACACCAGAGGGGCCTTGGGTCGACCCGTTCGAATATAGACCGGCCCCTTGTGTCTTGCCGCCTCTCGCACAAGAACTTTGGTCTGAAAAGCGTCGCAGGGCACCGTGACGACAAAGTTAGGAAGGGAGGTCATCAGGGCAATATCCTCGATCGATTGCTGTGAAGCCCCGTCTTCTCCCACGCTAATTCCCCCGTGAGAAGCCACCACCTTGACATTCGCCCGAGGAAAAGCGACCGACATTCGAAGCTGGTCGTAAGCCTTACAGGTGACAAAACAGGCAAAACTGGAAACAAAAGGAATCTTGCCGGCGAGGGCGAGGCCGGAGGCCACACCGACCATATCGGCCTCCTGGATTCCCATATTGAAGAATCGCTCAGGAAACTTTTCACCAAAGGCCGCGGTCTTGGTCGATTTGGAAAGATCCGCATCAAGAACTACAATATTTGGATTTTCCTTGCCGAGTTCAACCAACGCTTCGCCGTAGGCGTCCCGAGTTGCCGGACCTAATTTCTTTTCCACGCGGGGACCTTAAGCCAATTCCTGGAGGGCTCGCTCGGCCTCTTCTTTGGTGGGCGCGACCCCGTGGAAGTGATTGTTATTTTCCATAAACGAAACGCCCTTTCCTTTGACCGTGTGGGCGACAATGATGCAAGGTTTCCCCTGAACCTCTTGGGCCTCACGAATCGCGGCAATGATCTGAGGGAGGTTGTGGCCATCGATTTCTTGGACGTGCCAATTGAAGCTCTGCCATTTTCCGGCCATCGGTTCCATGTCACAAATTTTGTGGACCGCATCATCCAATTGAAACTTGTTGTAATCTAAAATCGCAATCAAATGATCCACACGGTGGTGAGCCGCCGCGCTGGCCGCCTCCCAGGTTTGTCCCTCATTGGTCTCACCGTCACTCAGGAGGACATAGGTGTAATAGGAGCGACGGTCAAGGCGCCGGGCCAAGGCATGTCCGATCCCGATCGAAAGCCCCTGCCCCAAGGAACCGGTGGAGGCTTCAAGGCCGGGGAGGCGTCTCACATCCGGATGGCCCTGAAGGGGGCTCGCCAATTTCCGGAGCGTCGAGAGAAGATCATGAGGAAAATAGCCCGCCTGAGCCAAAGCGGCGTAAAGAACGGGCGCGCCGTGACCTTTGCTCAAGATCAGCCGGTCCCGATCCGGCCATTTCGGATTTTTCGGATCGTGATTCATGAGGTGAAAATAAAGGACCGTCAGGATATCCGTTGAAGACAAGGAGCCTCCCGGGTGTCCCGAGCCTGCCTCGGCAAGCATCTGGATAATGTCACGGCGAATCTCTTTGGCTTTCGCAGCCAATTCCTCAAGGGGTAGTTTTTCCATAGGAAATCACGACAAGGGAGGCATAGATTACGCGATTGAGGTTTCTAAGGGAAGCGAAATTTTACTAAAAATATGAAAGATTTGCCGGGCCCCATGAAGGAGGGAAAGGCCGGGTTGGAGGATGTCCGCGGATTTGATCTCATAAATTTGATTCTTCCGAACGGCCTCGACCTGGCCCCAGCCGGGTCTTGAACGGATCTTCTCGATCTGGACCTTTTTCCCGCACCAACTGGCAAGGATCACTTCCGGATTCCGGCGGATCACTTCTTCGGGATCCACCCGCCTCTGGCGGGCCACGGTCCCCTCTTCGAGTTCCCGAAAGACATCTTCCCCTCCCAAGAGCCGAATCAGTTCACCGACCCAGCGGATCCCCGAGATTAAAGGATCATCCCATTCCTCAAAATAGACCCGAAGCCGTCTTGGAAAAGTGCGAGCCTTTTGACTCAGGGCCTCAAGTTCGCCGTAAAACTGCTGACAAAGGGCCAAGGCCTTTTCCTCAAGTCCCAAGAGTCGGCCGACCGCCAAGATCGTCGTCCCCACCTGGTCCAGACTCCTCTGATTGGAGATAAAGACGGTGTAACCCTCTTCGGTCAGGTCTCGGACAATGTCTTTTTGAAGATCGGAAAAGGCGAAGATCAGGTCCGGCTTGAGTGCCCGGATTTTTTCCATCCGGACAGAAGTGAAAGCAGCGACCTTTTCTTTCTGGCGGGCCTCGACGGGTCGAATGGTGTAACCGGAAACTCCGACCACCCGATCTCCGGCTCCCAAGGCAAAGAGGATCTCTGTGGTCTCGGCCGTGAGGCAGATGATCCGCTCGGGCCACCCCGCACTTTCCGTCTTCAACATAAACTCACTTTTCATCTAAACTATTTTGGACATAAAACATAGTTGCGTCAGCGAAGCGGAAAGTGCGGGGTCAAATTTGGACAGAGATATCGTCTCCTTCTTCTTTCACCGTAAAGGCCTGTTGTTTAACCGAGGGGTTAAGGGTGCATTCGCCTGTGGTGACATCGTATTGCCAGCCGTGCCAGGGACAGGTCACGACCGTTCCTTCGAGGCCGCCTTCTGCCAAGGGCCCCCCTTGATGGGCACACACATGATCGATGGCATAGACCTTATCTCCCACTTTAAAAAGGGCAATCTCCCTTCCTTTGACCTCCACCTGTTTGCCGACATCCACAGGAATATCGCTTTTTTTCGCCACTTTCACAAACTCAGCCATCAGTGCCTCCTTTCTTTTGCAAGTCATATTCTACCAAAACCATTTCTTATCAGCTCTTTTTTTGTATAATTGGGGCCAACCATGGGCCTCCGGAAAGCTATTCTCATCATTGCTACAAGTGAACGCGACGCCAATCTTTATTACGCCACCCATTTTATCGCCCCCGACCCTTTTGTCTTTATCCAAACGAACGGCCGCAAGTATATTTTAATGAGTGATTTGGAGGTTGACCGGGCCCGGTCCCAGTCTCGCGTCGATCAGGTGCTGTCGACATCGAAGCTGGCTGCCGATTACCGTAAGCGAACGGGCCGAAGGCCCATTTTTGTCGACCTCATTTCCGATTTCCTCAAACGGAAAAGAAAAAAAGAGCTTCTCGTCCCGAGCGACTTCCCCCTCGCTTACGCCGATGCCTTCAGGAAAAGAAAATTTCGGGTCCAGACGAGGCCGGACCCTTTTTTTGAAGAACGGATGATTAAAAGGCCTGAGGAAATTCGGGCGATCGAAATTTCTTTGCGTCATACCGAAGCCGCCTGCCGAGCTGCCTGTGACCTGATCGCCCGCTCTCAAATTCGACGGGGTAAACTCTATGACCGCGGGAGAGTTCTCACGAGCGAAGCGGTGAAGCGGATCATTAATATGACCTTAATGGAGCGGGGCTGTGTGGCCCAACATACGATCGTGGCCTGCGGTCGAGACGGCGTCGACCCTCACAACGAAGGAGGGGGCCCCCTCCTTGCCCATGAACCGATTGTGATGGATATCTTCCCTCAATCGGTCCAAAGCCGCTATTACGCCGACCTCACCCGAACCGTCGTGCGGGGAAAGGCCTCTGGCAAACTCAAACGGATGTATGCGGCTGTGAGAGAAGGCCAGGAAATCGCTTTTCGAATGATCCGAGCCGGAGCCGACGGAAGTAAAATCCACGAGGCGATTCAGAGGCGCTTTGAATCGCTGGGCTTCCGGACGGGTGAAGTGAACGGCCGGATGCAGGGATTTTTCCACGGCACAGGCCACGGCGTCGGCCTTGAGATCCACGAGCCTCCCCGAATCAGCGTGGGAAAGGATCTTTTGAAAGCCGGCCAGGTCGTCACGGTCGAGCCGGGGCTTTATTATGAAGATGCCGGAGGGGTCCGACTGGAAGATATGGTCCTTGTCAACCGCCGAGGTTCGCGAAATCTCACCCGCCTTCCAAAGATTCTGGAACTCTAATCAACCCTATGAGACTCAGGTAGCCTGGGCTTAAGCCCAGGCTAAATAACTCCTATTCTGGAAAGAGGTTATGTACTGTATGTCGACTTCTCGTGAAGGATTGATAAAAATTTAAGTGGGGAAAAGAGTCTCCCTTGCCGTTGACTTTAGTAAAAACAGAGAGGGGGGTGAACCCAATGTCTGGACTGAAGCTCTTTGCAAGACTCTTGCTATTGGTTGCGGGCTTAGGCCACCTCATCCCGGGAGTTCTCGCTCCGATCCTGACGATTGGGGTGGGGGTAATCACGGTTCAATTCGTGATCGGCGCCCTCGCCGTAATCTTGGCCCTTTACTTCATCGTCAAAAAGGTTCCGTAATCCGGAAGCGTTTTGAATCTTGGAATTGCCTCAAAGCCCCTGAAGGTCTGGGGGACGAGGAAAGAGGCCTTTTTTCCATGCCAGGTCAAAAAGGACTTTAAGCGCCTGCCTCCCTTTCTCGCCCAAACGAAGGGAGTGCTCGTTCACATACATCCCGACAAATCGGTTTCCTCGCGCGGCATCGATTCCTCGGCCAAATCGTAGGGCGTAGCGCATCGCCTCGTCCCGATGAGCCATGGCATACTCGAGACTTTGCTTAAAAAGCCGAGTGAAACCTGCTTTGGTTTCTCCGTCCAAATCTTTCCGAAGGGCGTTAACCCCCAGAGGAAGGGGGAGTCGATATTCCTCTTGCCACCACTCGCCCAGATCCAAGATCTTTTGAAACCCCAATTCCTGATAAGTCAATTGTCCCTCATGAATGAGAAGCCCTAAATCGGTCTCGCCTTTTTCGAGGGCCTCAAAGATTCGATCAAAGGGAGTAAAAACCGGAGTGAAATCGCTTTCGTAAAGCTGGAGGGCGAGATAGGCTGTGGTGGTGCGGCCTGGGACGGCGATTCGGGCGCCGCGAATCCTCCCCCTCACTCCCTCAGGGGGAGAGGGAAGGGTGAGGGGGCGATAGGCAACTACAACGGGCCCATACCCCTCACCGATACTGGCTCCGTAAGGCAGAAGCTCGTAACGATCCGAAAGAAAACCAAAGGCGTGACAGGAGAGGGCGGTGACTTCTAAGGGGGCCCGGAAGGCCCTTTGATTGAGGCTTTCAATGTCTTCGACGACGTACTCGATCTGGAAACCATTGAGCGGAATTTTGCCTTGGGTCAAGGCATAGAACATGAACGCATCGTCGGCATCGGGACTGTGACCGACGCGTAAGAAAATGGCCAAAATAGAACCGTCCCCGATTTCTCTAGACCGAGGCTCCTACCTTGTTTGAGGCTGCAATGGCCACCCACACAGCGACTCCGGCCACCACGGCAAAAACTACAAATGTCACGAGATTAATCGCCCCGTAATGAGCCGGCGCCAACATCCCGAAAAGCATCGGTCCAGAAAGGAAGGTGTTCACCCGAGAAGTGATCAATGCCCGCTTGCGTGTGGCTGGGAGCCGGTCTTGGGGAATTTTTCCCAAAAGAATCGCTTTTTGGATCGGCCAAATGACAAACCAGACATTAAACCACATCACCGTTCCAAAAAGCATTCCCAAGAGAATCCAAATGGCTCGAGTCGTGATGCCGTTCTCATCCCGAAAGAGGCTGCTCGGCCCGAAGCCGACTCCGGGGGTGTACATGTAAGTAAGGGCAAAAAGGGCGAGGCCCGCCAGAAAGGTAATCATCGCTCCCCAACGGAACCACCAGAGGGCACGAGGCAGAAGTTTCGGGTTGACCGCCTTCTTCGCCTGATCGTCCAGGGCCCCCTGAAGCGGGACATTGACGAAATTGAAGAAGTAGAGGTGCCCGATCCAGACAATTCCCGCAATCACATGCAACCAACGTACGAGTAAATGAACATTACTGAATAGGTCGGTCAGCGCCATAACTCCCTCCGTAGAAAGGTCGTCATTGCGAGTCCCGTCTGCTTCGTTTGCGAAGCAAACGGACGGGACTCGCAATGACGGACGATTTCCTCATTATATCTTGCCGATTAAATCGAGCCCCGGTTTTAACGTCTTCTTCCCCGGTTCCCAGCTCGCCGGACAGACTTCCCCTTTATGCTCCCTCACAAATTTGGCCGCCTGGACCTTCCGTAGAATTTCTTTCGCGCTTCGGCCAATACTATTATCGTGGATTTCATAGGCCTTCAGGACCCCTTCGGGATCGATCACAAACGTCCCCCGTAGCGACAGGCCTTCTTCTTCAAGATAAGTCCCAAACTCGCGGCAGAGCTTCCCGCTCGGGTCGGCCAACATCGGAAATTTAATTTTTTTGATGGCGGGAGAGTGGTCGTGCCAAGCCTTGTGAACAAATGCCGTATCGGTACTGACACTCAAAATCTCAGCGCCCGTCTTTTTAAACTCCTCGTAATATTGAGCCGCCTCTTCAAGTTCCGTCGGACAGACAAAAGTGAAGTCGGCCGGGTAGAATAACAACACGACCCATTTGCCCTTGTAATCCGAGAGGCGGATCTTCCGGATGTCCTCGTTATGAAAGGCTTCCACTTCGAAATCAGAGATCCCTTGACCGATCTTGACCGTCATTCTTTCCACTCCTTTAAGTCATTTGATGCTTAAGACTTCGATCTGAAACTCGAGCTCTTTTCCTGCAAGAGGATGATTAAAATCAACGACAACAGTTTTTTCCTTCACCTCCACGATCTTCACGAACATCCCCTCCCCTTGCGGATTCCTTGCCTCCAAAAGGGTTCCGACTTTCGCCGGGACAGCGGCCGGAAGTTTTTCCTTTTCGATTTCCTGAAGTGCTTTCGGATCCACCAGTCCATACGCCTCTTGGGCAGGGACGCGAATCGTCTTCCGGTCGCCCACACGAAGTCCGGTTAAGTTCTTCTCAAGCCCCGGGACGATCTCGTGTTTCCCGTGAGTATAAATAAAAGGGGTCTTGGCATCCGCCACTTCCAAAAGTTCCCCCTTGACAGAAAGCTGATAGGCTAAGGTGACCTCCTTGCCGTCTTGAATCGCAGGTTTTGCGGCGGCCCAAAGCGTCGCCGTCAGGGAGAGAAAAATAGCGGTGGCCAAAAGCAGGATTCTCACTTTTTGAAGGCCTCTTCGAGAAGCGGCTTTAATTCTCCCCGCTCTTGCATCTCGCTCACAATATCGCATCCTCCGACAAGCTTCCCATCCACAAACACCTGCGGGAAGGTCGGCCAGTTGGAAACCTCGGGAAGCATTGCCCGGATATCGGGATGGGCCAAAATATCCACCGTGTGAAAGGGGTAGCCGAGCTCCTTAAAAATCTCCACCGTGCGTGCGGAGAAACCGCACTGGGGAGAATCGGGCGTCCCCTTCATAAAGATCACGACTTTGTCTCGCTTGATCTCAGATTGGATTCTTTCAATCGTGTTGGTCATGACCCTATTCTATTATGAATCGCCCTCTCTTACAACGCTCTTGTCTTGATCTTCACCGCGTGGATCTTTTCTTTTAATCCCTCGAGCGCCGCATGAACCATTTGATGCTGCTCCATCAAACTTTTTCCCCGAAAGGCGGAAGAAAGGACGATCAACTCAAAATGGTCTCCTCCCCCCGTCATGTCCTGAACGGTCACCTGGGAATTTGGAATCGCTTTCGAAACAAGGGAGTGAATTTCCTCTGCAAGGGTCATAAGCGGACCCACACCGACTTCATCTGGGTATAGAAATCAAACGTATGAATCCCGCCTTCGCGACCGAAGCCGGACATTTTATATCCTCCGAAGGGGACGGCGTGGTCAAAGGCTCCGTAACAATTCACCCACACGACCCCCGCCTTCAAGGCGCGGGCGGCCCGGTGAGCCCTCCGGATATCTCGGGTCCAGACGGCGGCGGCCAGGCCATAAAAAGTCCGGTTCGCCTGCTTGAGGACTTCGTCGAAATCTCGAAAAGAAATCTGGGCAAGGATGGGGCCAAAAATTTCTTCCTGGGCCAGACGCATTTGATTGGAAACCTGATCGAAAATCGTGGGACCAACAAAGTAACCTCTCGTTTTCTTCCTTCTTCCATCCAAAAGGGGCCTGGCCCCTTCGGTCTCTCCGATTTCGATGTAACGAAGAATCTTCTCAAACTGCTCTTCGGAAACAATCGCCCCCATCTCGGTCTTGGGGTCGAGAGGATCTCCCGGTTGCCATTCCTTTGCCTTTTCGAGAAGGCGTTCCGTAAAAGGCTTCTTGACCTTTTCTTCCACAAAAAGCCGGGACCCCGCACAACAGACCTCCCCTTGATTGAAGAAAATTCCGTCGCAGGCAAAGTCCGCGGCCTCCTCCAAATCGGCGTCCGCGAAAATGATGTTGGGAGACTTCCCTCCCAATTCAAAAGAAATCCGTTTGAGGGTGGGCGCCGCGTTCTTCATAATCTCCTGGCCGGTAAGGTATTCTCCGGTAAAAGAAATCCCGTCGACCTCCGGATGACGGACGAGAGCCGCCCCAGCCGTTGGGCCGAAACCGGGAACTACATTCAAGACCCCTTCGGGGAGACCCGCCTCGGCCGAAAGCCGAGCCAACCTCAAAGCGCTCAAAGGGGTTTGCTCGGCCGGTTTCAATACCACCGTGTTCCCCACGGCCAGGGCGGGCGCTACCTTCTGAGCCTCGATACAAAAGGGGAAATTCCAAGGGGTAATGGCTCCAATGACTCCAAGAGGCTCCCTCAGGGTATAGGAAAAATATTCCGGATCCGCGGGGATCGTCTCGCCGACCAATTTGTCGGCCCACCCCGCATAATAATCGAAAGCCTCGATCGCAACGGGGATATCAATCTTGCGGGCGTTTTGAATCGGTTTCCCGCTGTCTAAAGTTTCGAGAGTCGCAAGTTCCTCTTTATGCTTGTCAATCAGAGCGGCTAGCCGACGGAGGATCTTCTCCCTCTCACTCGCCTTCATCTTGGGCCAGGGGCCCGATTCGAAGGCTTTACAAGCCGCTTGAACGGCTCGATCGATATCCCTTTCCCCGGCTTCGGCCACTTCGGAAATTACCTCTTCGGTGGCGGGATTGATGGTCTTGAAGGTGCGTCCTGATTCGGCCCCCACCCAATTCCCATCAATCCAGAGTTTGGCTGGAGGGAGCTTAACCCTAGCTTTTTCAACGACTTTGACTTTCATAGGATTTCTATTGAGTCGGGAGTTAGAAACTGCTATATTTGCTTGCCTTCGTTCGTACATAATAAAGAAAAGGGCGGGTGCGCGCAACTCCTAGTCCCTACTCTTGATTAATCCGACTCAGCTTCGATATACTTAAAGAGGGGGAACTCTCACGTTGTGAAAAAACAGGTCAACGACCTCTCGTGGATGATCGGCGGGCCTCAGGGGACGGGTGTCGACTCCTCGGCCACCCTTTTTGCCCGTGCCTGTGTGGTGGGAGGCCTCTGGATCTTCGGGAAGCGGGAATACCACTCCAATATTATGGGAGAACACAGTTATTTCCAGATTCGGGTTTCCGGAGAGCCTGTCCGCTCGCATCTCGATCCCGTGCACCTGCTCGCCACTTTTGAAGATTCCACAGCCCGGATCCACGCCCACGAAGTCGTGCCCGGCGGGGCGCTCATTTATGATCCCACGGTCACCCATCCGGAAAACTTAAATCTCTCCAAAGAGGCCCTCCTCGTCCCCCTCGATTATGCAGAAATCCTGAGACAAGTTGCGGCCGAAACGGGTGAGTCTTTCAGCAAACTTGTGATTATGAAAAATACGATCTCGGTCGCCGCCTCGATGGCTCTCCTTGAATTCGACGAATCGAACATTGAAAAGGCACTCTCCGGGATCTTCACCGGCCGGAAGGCAAAATTGGTTCCGACGAATATGACGGTTGCGAGGAAGGCTTACTCTTTCATCAAAAAAGAATTCATCGATAAATTCCCCTACCAACTGGAATCGATCGCCCATGTCCCCAAACGACTGGTCATGACCGGGAACACGGCGGTGGCCTTGGGCAAATTGAAAGCGGGCTGCCGTTTCCAGACCTATTATCCGATTACTCCAGCGAGTGATGAGTCGGTCTACCTTGAAGGGTTTCCCGAATATGGAATGATGGTCATGCAATGCGAAGACGAAATCGCTTCCGTCGAGCAGGCCATCTCCGCCTCCATTATGGGAGTCCGGGCTTCGACTTCGACCTCGGGTCCGGGATTCTCCTTGATGGCCGAAGGAATCGGCTGGGCCGGAATGAACGAAGTTCCCGTGGTGATTGTCAACTACCAGCGAGGGGGGCCGGCGACCGGCCTTCCCACCCGACACGAACAAGGGGATCTTTTCTTCGCCCTCCACTTCGCGCACGGAGAATTCCCTCGTCTTGTAATCGCCCCGGGAGATCACGAGGAATACTTCTACGACGCCTTCGAGTCTTTCAATTATGCCGATCGTTATCAAACGCCCGTGGTTGTCCTTGCCGACAAGGGAATTGCGAATAATACGCAAAGCATTCTTCCTTTTGACGAATCAAAACTCAAGATCGACCGCGGGAAGATCGCCTCCAAGGAAGATATGAACCGTTACGCCGTGGACGGGATGTATAAACGTTTTGCTTTCTCTGATTCGGGGATTTCATCGCGAACCATTCCCGGAATGCGGGGAGGGATTTTTTGGATGTCGGGCGACGAACACGACGAACTGGGTCATATCGATGAAAGCTCCGCGAATCGCGTCAAAATGCATGACAAGCGGATGCGAAAGCTTGAGCTTGTGCGTCGGGAAATTCCCGAGAAAGAGCAGGTTCGTCTCTTCGGCGATCCGAAGGCTGATGTCACGATCGTAAGCTGGGGTTCCCCCAAAGGCCCCATTCTTGACGCTCTCCCGAAGCTCAAAAAAGAGGGAATCAACGTTAATTTCCTTCAAGTTCACCTCCTTTGGCCCTTTCCTGTGGAACCGGTCACAAGGATTCTGAAGAAGGCGAAAACGATTATCGATATCGAGATGAACTATTCAGGCCAGTTTGCAAGCCTCCTTCGGCGAGAAACGGGAATTGAGGTCCATCACAAAGTCTTGAAGTGGAACGGGAGGCCCATGTCTGAAACTGAGGTTTTTAATGCCGTACGGGAAATCGCGGCCAAACATTCAGAAAAGGTGGTTCTCACTGCGGGGATGTAAAAAGAATGGAAACCGAAATGGAAACAACCCCTATCAATCCTAAGAATTTGTCAGACGCTCCGCTTGCGGCCAAGGATTTCAAAACCGATGTCAATATCGACTGGTGCCCCGGCTGCGGGGACTTTGGAATTACAACCTCGGTCCAACAGGCGCTGGCAGAACTTCGACTCGCCCCGTGGCGTGTTGCCATTTTCTCCGGCGTCGGCTGTTCCTCGAAGGCGCCCCATTTCATCAAAACCTATGGGATCCATACCCTTCATGGTCGGGTTGTCCCTTTCGCGTTAGGGGCCAAGATGGCAAATCCTGAAATTGAAGTGGTGGCTGTGGGGGGCGACGGGGACGGTTACGGAATCGGGGCGGGACATTTCATGCATGCCGGCCGCCGCAATATCGACCTGGCTTATATCGTCTTCAATAATGAAGTCTATGGTCTCACCAAAGGCCAGGCTTCACCGACCTTGGGGCGGGGACAAAAACCGAAGTCCCTTCCCCTTCCGAATGTCAACGAGGGGGTCAATCCTTTGGCTTTGGCTTTGAGTGCCGGTTACACCTTCATTGCTCGCAGTTATGCCTTCGCAGGGGCTCACTTGAAAGAAACGATCAAACGAGCGATTCTTCACCGCGGCATGGCCCTCGTGGATGTCCTCCAGCCTTGCCCGACTTATAACGACCTCCACAACAAGGAATGGTTTGCCCAAATGGTCGAGATTCACGGCCAGCCCAAACCCCGCTGTTTTGATATCGAGAAGGAAGGTTATGACGGCCGTGTGAAGGATCCCGCCAACGAAGAGGAAATCGCCGAGAAGAAGAAACAGGCTTTTGAGATGGCTCACTATCGAGGAGAGCAGGTGCCTCTGGGAGTCTTCTACCAGATCGAGCTTCCGACCTATTACGACCGGATCGCAGAGAATGCTCCGATTCTGAATCAGTACACACCGACGACTCTTCCAACGGAAGATGAGTCGGGCCGTCCCACCACCGACCTCTCGAAACCTCTCGGAAATCTTTTAGTTTAGCTCCCTCAGAAAATAGGGACGGTTCTCTATTTTCTGCTACAATACGTCCCTTCCATGGAAAAATTAAGCCAACTCAAACACCGTTCAAAAGAAATTACGGAAGGACCTGAAAGGGCGCCCGCGCGGGCCATGCTCCGGGCGATGGGACTTCGGGATGAAGATCTCGAGAAGCCCTTTATCGGTGTCGCCAACACGGCCTCCGATATCACCCCTTGTAATGTTCATCTGGACAAGATCGCGGCCGAAGTGAAAGTGGGAATCCGCGAGGGGGGTGGCGTTCCCTTCGAATTTGGAACGATCACGGTCTCTGACGGAATCTCGATGGGTACCGAAGGGATGAAGGCCTCTTTGATTTCACGGGAGATCATTGCGGACTCCATCGAGTGTGCCGCACTGGGGGAACGCTTTGACGGGCTCGTGACCCTCGCAGGCTGTGATAAAAATCTCCCCGGCTCCCTCATGGCCGCGATCCGTCTGAATATCCCTACGGTTTTTATCTACGGAGGCGCCATTTTCCCCGGCAAGTATGAAGGCCGCGATGTCAATATCCAGGATGTCTTCGAGGCCGTCGGGAAATTTGCTCAAGGGAAGATGACCCTGGCTGAGCTTCGAGCCCTCGAGTGTGTTGCCTGTCCCGGGGCCGGGAGTTGCGCGGGAATGTTCACGGCCAACACCATGGCCACGGTGATTGAAACCTTAGGCATGATGCTTCCGGGCACAGCCTCGATCCCCGCCGAAGACGCTCGTCGACTCACGACTTCGGCCGAAGCGGGAAAACAGGTCCTTTTCCTTCTCGAAAAAGGAATTCGTCCGAGGGATATCCTCACGAAGAAGGCCTTTGAGAACGCGATTACCGCGGATGTCGCGATCGGCGGTTCCACCAATGCAGTGCTTCATCTCCTCGCCCTCGCCCAAGAGGCCGGTGTGAAACTCGACCTCGATGATTTTGAGCGGATCAGTCGTAAGACCCCTCATATTGGAGACATGAAACCGGGCGGACGATTTGTGATGGCCGACCTCGACCGAGCCGGAGGGGTTCCTTTGCTTCTTAAGACACTCCTTGAGGCAAGTCTTCTCCATGGCGATTGTCTTACCGTGAGCGGAAAGACTCTTGAGGAAAACCTCGAAGCGATCGATTTGGATCTCGAAGAAGGACGTGAAGTCATTCGCTCCTTAAAAAATCCGATTCATCCCCAAGGGGCGCTTGTGGTCCTTCGAGGAAACTTGGCTCCCGAAGGGGCCGTGATAAAATTGACTGGGACGAAGGATTTTGTCTTTAAAGGAAAGGCCCGTGTTTTTGATTCCGAAGAGGCCGCCTTCCAGGCGGTCCAAGCGAAGAAAATTCAAGCGGGAGACGTGGTCGTCATCCGCTACGAAGGCCCGAGAGGGGGTCCCGGCATGCGCGAGATGCTTGCCGTGACGGCCGCCATTGCGGGACAGGGGTTCGGTGAAAAAGTCGCGCTGGTCACCGATGGCCGGTTCTCAGGCGCCACACGAGGCCCCATGATCGGTCATGTTTCGCCCGAGGCGATCACGGGAGGACCGATCGCCGCGGTTCAAGAGGGCGATTTGATTACGGTCGATCTTCCCAATCGCAAGCTCACGCTTGAAGTCTCCTCGCAGGAACTTGACCGTCGGCTCAAGGTCTGGAAGCCGCCCGTATCCCGCTACACGACAGGCATCTTTGCCAAGTACTCCCGGCTCTTTGGCTCGGCCTCTAAAGGGGCGGTAACGGTTGCGTGATCCGTCCCGCGTTTGATGTTGTTCTTTTCGATATCGATAATGTCCTGATCGACACCCGGGCTTCCTATCTCACCGCCATCCAAAAAACCGTCGAGATCTATCTCAATCGCCCCGGCATCCTCTCGTTAAAAGAAATTGACCAATTCAAACTCTTGGGGGGATTCAATGATGATTGGGATTCGTGCTACGGTATCATTACCTTTCTTGAGACAGCCCTTCAAGGGAAACCGGTCCGTTTTGGCGACCACCGCCGTCAGCGGGTTTCTATTACCGAACTAAAAGACCTTTGTCCCCAACGCCCGTTAGGGATTCGGGGGCTCTTGAAACGTCTCAAGGTCCTTTACAAACGGGTCGAGACTCCTTCTTACAAAAAGGTCGCGAAAATTTTTCAGGAAGTTTACTGGAAAAAACCGGGCTTGGTTAAAAAGGAAAGACTGATTTTCTCTCGTTCCCTCCTTGAGAAAATTCATAACGAGGGAGTCCGCTTCGGGATTGTCACGGGCCGAAACCGAATTGAAGCAAGATACGCTTTAAAGCGGTTTGGAATTTTGGATCTCTTTGATGCCATCGTCACGATCGATGATGTCCGGAAGGAAGAAAAAAAGAGAGGGCTCGTTTTGCGCAAGCCCCATCCTTGGCCCATCCTTGAGGCAGCAAGGCGTCTCCCTCCTCTCCCTTCCCTCTCCCCCCAACGGGGGGAGAGGATTTCCGCCAAAGGCGGATCCGCCTCTGGCGGAAAAGGTGAGGGGGGGAAATCCCTCCATTTCCTCTATGTGGGTGACCTCCCCGATGACATCCTCACGGCCACACGAGCGAAAAAAATGATCTCCATTCGCTCCGTTGCCTTTTCTAAATTCAGCCGAGACGCCGAGGCCACAATGCGGGAATTGAAAAAGGTAAAACCGGACTACTTTCTAAAAAAACCAGAGGATCTGTCCCGACTTCTCAAATAAGGCTAACCCGTATTCCGCAATCCCTGCGAAACACCGTTGATGGAGAGCAAAGTGGCATACCAAACGGCATCTTTGTCCTTCTCTTTGGAGGAACGGCGCAGGCGATCCAAGAGAATCACCTGGGCATAGCTCATCGGATCGACGTAGGGGTTGCGAAGCCGAATGGAATTTTGAAGGACGTAGTTGTTGTCCAGGATCTCCTCCTGCCCCGTGATTTCGAGGATCGCCTTGCGGGTCCTCGAGAATTCCTCGTCGATCTCGCGAAAGAATCTCTCCCGGATTCTTTTGTCGGGGACAAGCCCCGCATAGAGCCTGGCAATGGCAGGGTCTGCTTTTTGAATACTCATCTGCATCAAATCAACCAGGGCGCGGAAGAAGGGCCACTTTTGGTAGACTTCGCCGAGTAAGCCCGCGGGTGAGCGATCGAGAAAACGTTTCACCGCCCGCCCAAAACCATACCAACTGGGAAGGGTGACCCGCGACTGCATCCAACTGAAGACCCACGGAATGGCACGCAGGTCTTCGATTCGCTGGCTCTCAAAGCGACGGGCGGGACGGGAACCGATGTTGAGAGAAGAAACCTCCTCAATGGGAGTCGCGTGGTAAAAGTAGGTGAGAAAACCGGGCTCCTCATAAATCAGGGCTCGGTAGGCCCGGAGGGACTCTGAGGAAAGCTCTTCAATCACCTTTTCCCACTTCTTCTCCTCCGGGAGGGGCCGAGCGAGCCAGCTCGCCGCGATCACCGCCGAGAGTACCAGTTCCAAATTTCTCTCGGCGATAAAAGGATTGGAATACTTTGAAGAAATTACCTCGCCCTGTTCAGTGATCTTGATCCGCCCCCCAAGGGTGCCGGCTGGCTGGGCCAGGATGGCTTCATTGGTCGGTCCTCCTCCCA
>CAZMFE010000009.1:10849-18596 GCA_964565495.1 uncultured bacterium | reverse complement strand
GAAGAGAAGACCACCTTCCAAGTCGTCTTGGCTTCGGCGGGTGACAAGAAGATCCAGGTGATTAAAGAAATTCGGACCGTCACGAACCTGGGCCTGAAGGAGGCGAAGGACCTCGTGGAAGGCGCCCCGAAAGTGTTGAAGGAGGGGGTCCCTAAGGAGGAAGCCCAGAGGATTAAACAGGTCCTGGAAGCGGCAGGGGCCAAGGTCGAGATTCAGTAAACTCAATCAAACCGGAGGAACGGATGAGCGTTTTCGTCAAAAGAGAAAACTTCAATAAAGTCCCGGAATGCACAGAGGTTCCAAGCCTGGTTGAAATCCAGGTCAAATCCTATGAGGAATTTCTCCAGACGGAGGAAGGGAAACGGCGTCGAAAACGAAAAGGCCTGGAGGCCGCCTTCCAGGATAGTTTCCCCATCGAAAGCTTTGACGGGACCTGTCGGCTGGAGTACATCGGTTACAGCCTGGGAAAACCCAAATATTCGATTCCCGAATGTCAAAAGCGAGGGATGACTTACGCCGCCCCCTTGAAAGTCAAACTTCGTTTGGTCCGGAAGGGGATCGCGAAGGAACAGGAGGTTTATATCGGCGAACTCCCGCTGATGACTGAGACCGGAACCTTCGTGATCAACGGGGCCGAGCGGGTGGTCGTGAGTCAGCTCCATCGTTCCCCGGGGATTTCGCTCGAAGAAACCTCGCACCCCAGCGGAAAAAGGATTTATAGCGTCCGGATCATCCCTTATCGAGGGGCTTGGATCGAATTCGAAGCCGACGTCAATGACGTCATCTATTCCTATATTGACCGACGCCGCAAGATTCTAGCCACCACCCTTTTACGGGCGATCGGTTTCTCCACCACCAATGATATTCTCAAATTGCTTTACCCTCTTGAAAAGGTCACCGACCTTGACTCCTCCAACATGAAAAAGTTCGAAGGAAAGTTTCTCGCTCAAGATATCCTTCATCCGGAGACAAAGGAACCCATTGCGGTTGCGGGAACACGGCTTAGCCGGGAACTCCTCCATGTCATTGTGGCAAACCAAATTCGTTCGATTCAGATCGTTGAACTCCCTGGCGATGACCTCGCGCTCATGAATACCTTAGAGCGAGACCCTTACCGCAGCACCGAAGAGGCCCAGATCGCGATCTATCGGCGGATTCGGCCCGGAGACCCGCCGACTCCTGACAGTGCCCGAGACCTCATCGAGAAACTCTTTTTCGATCCTCAACGTTATGATCTCGGTGCCGTGGGCCGTTTTATGTTGAATCGAAAGCTGGAGGTCGAAACCGGACCCCATCAGACGACCTTGCGAGCGGATGACGTCATGAAGGTCGTCGAGAAACTTTTGAAACTTCGCTCCGGCGAGGCGAAGGTGGATGACATCGATCACTTGGGGAATCGACGGGTACGCTCGGTGGGCGAGCTCCTGCAGAATCAGTTTCGGGTGGGCCTGGCCCGCATGAAGCGCTCCTGCCTGGAGCGGATGTCGATTTACGATTTAGACGCGGCGATGCCCCACAACCTGATTAATCCCAAACTGATCGCCGCGGCCATCCGAGACTTCTTTGGAAGAAGCCAGCTCTCTCAATTTATGGATCAGACGAACCCGCTGGCCGAACTCACGCATAAAAGGCGGCTCAGCGCCCTCGGCCCGGGCGGTCTTTCCCGCGAACGCGCCGGCTTTGAAGTCCGCGACGTCCACCCCTCCCATTACGGACGGATTTGTCCGATCGAAACTCCCGAAGGCCCCAACATTGGTCTCATCGCCTCCCTCAGTACGTTTGCCCGTGTCAATGGTATCGGTTTTGTAGAAACCCCTTATCGAAAGGTCGAAAAGGGCCGTGTCACGGATAAGATTGAGTACCTGACGGCCGACATGGAGGATCGATTTGCTATCGCCCAGGCCAATGCCCGGATTGACAAATATGGCCACTTTCTCGATGAGACGGTGAGCTGCCGGTTTCAGGGGGACTTCCGTAAAAAGAAGCCGGAAGAAATTGATTACATGGACGTTTCTCCCAAGCAGCTTGTCAGCGTGGCAGCCTCCCTGATTCCTTTCCTCGAACACGACGACGCGAACCGGGCCCTCATGGGGTCGAACATGCAGCGTCAAGCGGTTCCCCTCTTGGAGACAGAACCTCCTTTGGTGGGGACCGGTATGGAGTCTCGTGTGGCGCAGGATTCTGGAGCCACGATCCTCTCTAAAACCCGCGGCAGTGTGAAATACGTTGATTCGAATCAGATCGTCGTGGATGACTTCGTCTACCGCCTCAAGAAATTCGAGCGCTCCAACGCGGGAACCTCGCTTAATCAGCGTCCCGTGGTCAAGATCGGAGACAAGGTGAAACGGGGAGACCTCCTGGCCGATGGAGCTGCCACGAAAGGGGGAGAGTTGGCGCTCGGCAAGAACATCCTCGCCGCCTTCCTCCCTTGGCGGGGTTATAACTTTGAGGATGCTATCCTCGTGAGTGAAAAGTTGGTCAAGGAGGATACCTACACTTCTCTTCACATTGAGGAGTTTGAGGTCGAGGCGCGAGATACCAAGTTGGGCCCGGAAGAGGTCACGCGGGATATCCCGAATGTGAGCGAAGAAGCGTTGAAGGACCTTGACAAAGAAGGAATCATCCGGCTCGGTGCGGAGGTGAAATCAGGAGATATCCTGGTCGGGAAGATCACCCCCAAGTCCGAAACGGAACTTTCTCCTGAAGAGAAGCTCTTGCGGGCGATCTTTGGGGAAAAGGCGGGTGATGTCCGCGATGCTTCCCTCACGGTTCCTCCAGGGGTGGAGGGGATCGTGGTGGATGTGAAGGTCTTTGCGCGAAAGGAAAGCGGCTCAAAGACGACCGAAGAGAGACGCGCCGAGAATAAAGAGATCGAACGAATCAACGAAGAGTACCAAGAACGGATCAACGCCCTGAAGCGCGAAAGGCTTCAGAAACTTTCTTCCATGTTCATCGATAAGAAGCTTGCCGAAGATCTCTTGGACGATATCTTAGGCGAAGTCCTTCTCAAGGCAGGACACACGATTGAGCGTAAAGACTTGAAGAAGCTGGAGCGCTGCGACTGGGAGACGATCCGCCTCGAAGACGAACCGGAACTGGAGGAGACCAGCCGCCGGATCGCCCGGGTCTGGGGCGATGAGATCGATGAACTGATTGAGGAAAGGGCTCGGAGAATCGACCGGATCAAGAAGGGAGACGAACTCCCCCCGGGTGTTTTAAAAAAAGTAGTGGCTTACGTCTGCGCGAAAAGAAAACTTTCTGTGGGAGACAAGATGGCAGGCCGCCACGGAAACAAAGGGGTCATTGCGAAGATTCTTCCCGAAGAGGACATGCCCTTTCTGCCCGACGGGACGCCGGTGGAAATCGTCCTGAACCCCCTCGGCGTTCCTTCCCGAATGAATGTGGGGCAGATCCTTGAGACTCACCTGGGGTGGGCCGCCAAGGCTCTTGGGCTTTGGCTGGAAACCCCCGTCTTTAGCGGCGCGACAGAAGGTGAGATTAAAGAGCTTCTTCACAAAGCCAAGCTTCCTGGGGACGGCAAGACGATCCTTTGCGACGGCCGGACCGGAGAGCCCTTCGACGAACGGGTGACCGTGGGCTATATCTACACGATGAAGCTCGCCCACATGGCCGATGACAAGATTCACGCTCGTTCCATCGGGCCCTATTCCCTGGTGACCCAGCAGCCTCTGGGAGGAAAGGCTCAGTTTGGCGGTCAGCGGTTTGGAGAAATGGAGGTTTGGGCCCTAGAGGCTTACGGGGTGGCATTCACCCTCCAGGAGCTTCTGACCGTGAAGAGTGACGATGTCGTGGGTCGAACCAAGGTCTATGAGGCCATTGTAAAAGGAGAACCAGCACTCCATGCAGGGACCCCCGAATCTTTCAACGTCCTTGTCAAAGAGCTTCAGGCCCTTTGTCTGGACATCACTCCAGAGAGAACCCGCTCGTCGAAAGAAGCAGGAGCCAAGCTCTTAAAAATAGATGCGAAGGCAAGGGCAAAGGAGAAACTCAAAGTATGATTGTCTACGACATCAACACGTTCGATTCGGTTTCCATTCGAATCGCCTCTCCGGAGACGATCCGGAAATGGTCTCACGGGGAGGTCAAGAAACCCGAGACGATCAATTACCGTACCTTAAAGCCGGAGAAAGACGGGCTTTTCTGCGAGCGGATTTTTGGCCCCACCCGGGACTGGGAATGTACGTGCGGCAAATACAAACGGATCAAACATAAGGGAATTATCTGCGACCGCTGCGGTGTGGAAGTGACCCAGTCGAAGGTCCGGCGCGAACGGATGGGACATATCGACCTCATCACTCCGGTTTCTCACATTTGGTTTTTCAAAACCATGCCTTCTCGGATCGGGAATCTCTTAGACCTGAGTGTCCGGGCGCTGGAAAAGATCCTTTATTACGAAGAGTACGCTGTGACCGATCCCAGGGAGACTCCGCTAAAGAAAAAACAGCTCCTCACGGAGGAGGAATATCAAAGGGCGCAGGAGCAGTACGGAAGCACAGGTTTTGTGGCCAAGATGGGCGCGGAGGCGGTTCGAGATCTTCTGAAAGAACTCGAGACGGATAAATTGGCTCAGAAGTACCAGCGCCAGGTTAAGGCTTCGAAATCCAAGCAAGCCCGGGCCCGTTCCATCAAAGTCCTCAAAGTCGTCGATGCCTTTCGAAAATCAGGAAACCACCCGGAATGGATGATTCTGGATTGTATCCCCGTGATTCCTCCGGATCTGAGACCTCTGGTCGCCCTCGACGGCGGCCGATTTGCCACCAGCGACTTGAATGACCTCTATCGACGGGTCATCAACCGAAACAATCGCCTCAAGAAACTCATTGAACTCAAAGCCCCTGACGTCATTATCCGGAACGAAAAGAGGATGCTCCAGGAAGCGGTGGATGCCCTTTTTGATAACGGTCGTCACGGTCGTCCGGTCTTGGGAGCTGGAAACCGGCCGCTCAAATCCTTGAGTGATATGCTCCGCGGAAAACAGGGCCGGTTCCGACAAAATCTGCTTGGCAAACGGGTCGATTATTCGGGCCGTTCGGTGATCGTGGTAGGGCCGGAGCTCAAGCTTAACCAGTGCGGTCTTCCGAAGAAGATGGCCCTTGAGCTTTTTGAGCCTTTTATCATCCGCAAGTTGAAAGAACGGGGTCACGTTCACACGATTAAGTCGGCGAAGAAGATGGTCGAACGGGCCAAACCCGAGGTGTGGGATATTCTCGAAGAAGTGATCAGCGAGCATCCGGTGCTTCTCAACCGAGCGCCCACGCTTCACCGGCTCGGCATTCAGGCCTTTGAACCGGTGCTGATTGAGGGAAAAGCGATCCGGATCCATCCCCTTGTCTGCACCGCGTTTAACGCCGATTTCGACGGTGATCAGATGGCGGTTCACGTTCCGCTTTCCATGGAAGCGCAGATGGAGGCGCGCATTGCGATGCTTTCCTCCAACAACATCTTCTCTCCCGCCAACGGGACTCCCATCGCGACCCCTTCTCAAGATATTGTCCTGGGAATTTATTACCTGACGAAGATGCGCGAAGGGGTCAAAGGCGAGGGAACTGTTTTTGCCGATGCCCAAGAGGCGGTTCTTGCCTTTCAAGACGCCGCGATCCACAAGCACGCGAAGTGTAAGCTCCGGCTTCCCTCAGGCGAGTTGGTCGAAACGACGATCGGGCGGGTCCTTTTTAATGCGGTCCTTCCCGCGGGATTTCGCTTTGTCAACGAACTGATTACGAAGGGTCAGCTTTCCGACATTATTTCGGATTGCTACCGCGAGCGCGGTCACCATGCGGTGGTGGAGCTTCTCGATCGGCTGAAAGCGCTCGGTTTTGAGGAAGCAACTCGCGCGGGGATTTCGATTGGAATCGACGATATCCAGATTCCTTCGGCCAAACCAGGACTCCTCGAAGAGGCGCGTCGCGATGTCGTTGCCATCGAAAATCAGTACAAAAACGGGCTCATCACGGACGGCGAACGGTATAACAAGGTGATTGACATCTGGACGCACATCACGGACCGTGTGAGCGATCAGATGTTTGACGAGCTCGATTCCTTTAACCCGATCTTTATGATGGCCGATTCTGGCGCGCGGGGCTCCAAGCAACAGATCCGTCAACTCGCAGGGATGCGGGGCCTCATGGCCAAGCCCTCCGGAGAAATTATCGAAACGCCCATTACGGCCAACTTCCGAGAAGGCTTGACCGTTTTGGAGTATTTCATTTCAACCCACGGCGCCCGAAAGGGATTGGCCGATACGGCACTGAAGACAGCCGACTCGGGTTACTTGACACGGCGACTGGCGGACGTAGCGCAAAGCGTGATCATTAACGAGGAAGATTGCGGGACCCTCAACGGAATTTTTATTGAGCCCGTTTACGAGGGAGAAGAAGTCGTCGTCGGTTTAAAGGAGCGGGTTTTGGGGCGTGTGGCTCTCGACAACATCGCGGATGTGGTCACCGATCAACTTATTGTCAAGGCGGGTGAAGAAATCACGGAGGAGGTGGCCGATCGACTGGAAGAGGTAGGGATCGAAAAGATTCGGATCCGATCTGTCTTGACCTGCGAATCAAGCCGGGGGGTCTGCGCGAAGTGTTACGGCCGAGATCTCGCTACCAGTCGGATGGTGGAATTGGGATCAGCGGTTGGAATTATCGCCGCGCAGTCGATTGGAGAACCGGGCACGCAGCTTACGATGAGGACCTTTCACATTGGAGGTGCGGCCTTCCGCGTCATTGAACAATCTTATTTCAAATCGAGAAACGAGGGGATCTTCCACTACCACAATCTCAAGACGGTGACGACCAAATCGGGGGAGATTATTGTTCTCAACCGAAATGGTCAAGTCTCCCTCCATGACTCAATCGGCCGTGAACTCGAACGCTACACGCTCCCTTCGGGTGCCATCATCAGTTACAAAGACGGGGCGCGGGTGAAAAAAGATGAAATCTTTGTCCGGTGGGACCCCTATACCGTTCCCATTTTGACGGAGGTCTCCGGCAAGGTTCGTTACGAGGATATCAAGGTTGGCTTCACCATGAATGAGGAAATGGATGCCACGACGGGGCTCGTGGAACGGGTCATCATCGAACATAAGGAAGACCTTCATCCTCAAATCCTGATTACGGGAGAAGATGACGAGATCCTTGCGTTCTATCCTGTGCCGATTGGAGCCCATATCGTCGTGAAGGCGGGCCAGGAAGTCACCAGTGGAACCCTCCTGGCAAAAACTCCTCGGAAAATCGCGAAGACCCGAGACATCACCGGCGGATTACCGCGGGTGGCGGAGATTTTTGAGGCTCGTAAGCCCAAAAATCCAGCCATCATTTCTGAAATCGACGGACTCGTCGAGATCGGCGAGGGAGTGAAGGGCCAGCGGAAGATTGTTGTGAAAAGTGCTACGGGAATGACGAAGGAGTACCTCATCCCCCACGGGAAACACCTGAACGTTTACAAAGGGGACAAGGTGGTCGCCGGCCAGCAGCTCATCGACGGCCCGGTGGTGCCGCAGGATATCCTGAGGGTGAGCGGAGAACGGAAACTTCAAGAGTATTTGTTAAACGAAGTCCAGGAGGTCTATCGGCTCCAAGGCGTGAAGATCAATGACAAACATGTCGAAGTGATTGTGCGTCAGATGTTACGGAAGGTTCGAATTGACGATCCGGGGGACTCGGAGTTTCTCGTGGGGGCCCACGTCGACCGATCGCGTTTTCAAGAAGAGAATGAAAGGTTGGCCAAGAAA
>CAZMFE010000009.1:0-10839 GCA_964565495.1 uncultured bacterium | reverse complement strand
TCGAGCCATTTCGATTCTTCTGGGAATCACGAAGGCTTCGCTTTCAACCGAAAGTTTTATTTCTGCGGCGAGCTTTCAAGAGACTACGAGGGTCCTGACCGAGGCCGCAGCCGCAGGGAAACGGGATTCTCTCTCGAGCCTGAAGGAGAATGTGATCATGGGCCACTTGATCCCTGCAGGGACCGGCTTCCGGGCCCACCAGGAAATTGAGTTGATCAAAGGAGCCCCTGACTTTCTCCTTCCTGAGGCGAAAAAGCCTGAGAAGGCCAAAAAAGAAACTCAAGAAGCGAAGGAAGCAAAAAGCTGAAAACCCGATGTCTCCGACCATTAACCAATTAATTCGTCTGGGTCGCAGGAAGTTTAAAAAGAAGACAAAATCTCCTGCCCTCCACGGGGCTCCGTTCCGACGCGGGGTCTGCCTGGTGGTTCGCACTCAAACTCCGAAGAAGCCTAATTCGGCCCTTCGGAAAATTGCCAGGGTTCGGCTGAGTAACGGCGAGGAGGTGACCGCCTATATCCCCGGGGTGGGACACAACCTGCAGGAACACTCGATCGTCCTCGTCCGAGGGGGAAGGGTCAAAGACTTGCCCGGCGTCCGCTACCATATTGTTCGGGGGAAACTGGATACCGGTGGCGTCAATGACCGGAAGAGGTCGCGTTCGAAGTACGGAGCCAAGACCCCGAAATGAGACGAAGAAGAGCTGCAAGACGGACTGTGCCGCCAGATCCCAAGTATGGGAACCCCTTGGTTCAAAAGCTGATTAATATCGTCATGGAACGAGGAAAGAAATCTCTTGCCGAGCGGATTGTTTATAACGCTTTTGCCATTGCCGCGGAAAAAATCGGGAAGGATTCCCTCGAGGTCTTCAAGCAGGCGGTTGAAAACGTGAGACCGCTCCTTGAAACCAAATCGCGTCGGGTGGGTGGGGCGACCTATCAGGTGCCGGTCAGCGTCCGCTTGGACCGGGGGCAAAGTTTGGCCATCCGTTGGATGCGGACTTTTGCCAAGTCGAAAAAGGGGGCGCCGATGGAAAGAAAACTGGCTGATGAGATTGTTGATGCCTACAACAAAACCGGAGCCTCCATGCGCAAGAGAGAAGATGCGCATAAGATGGCTGAGGCGAATCGGGCGTTCGCCCATTATCGATGGTAGAAAGGTCGTCAATTGACGCACGACGGCGCACTTATGGCTGAAGAGAAGAAGATCCATTATCCGTTAGAGAAGATTCGTAACATCGGCATTGCAGCGCACATTGATGCGGGCAAGACGACCACCACCGAGCGAATTCTTTACTACACGGGCCGAACTTACAAAATTGGCGACATCGATGAGGGGACGACTCAAATGGACTGGATGGAACAGGAACAGGAACGGGGGATTACGATCACGTCCGCAACCACGACCTGTTTCTGGCGGGATTCGCGAATCAACATCATTGATACCCCGGGACACGTCGATTTTACGATCGAAGTGGAACGTTCTCTGAGGGTCCTCGACGGCTGCGTGGCCGTCTTCGGGGCGGTGGAGGGGGTGGAACCTCAGTCAGAAACGGTCTGGCGCCAAGCGGATCGTTACCACGTGCCGCGGTTCGCTTTCGTCAATAAGATGGACCGGGTGGGGGCGAACTTTGAGGCGGCGGTTCAGTCGATGCGGGAGCGGCTCGGTACGAACGCGGTCCCTCTTCAAATCCCTTGGGGGAAGGAGGATCAGTTTAAGGGCATCATCGATCTGATTCGAATGAAGGCCTACCTTTTTCGCGAGGAGACCCTAGGGGCTAAATTTGACGAAGTGGAAATTCCATCAGAATTCCTCGAGGCGGCTAAGAAGGGCCGTGAGTTTATGGTGGAGAAAGTTTCAGAGCACGATGATGTCCTGATGCATAAATTTATCGAGGGTGAGGCTCCGACAGAGGCTGAATTGAAAGCCGCCATTCGAAAGGCAACGATTGCCATTCAATTGACACCGGTCCTCTCGGGATCCTCGTTAAAGAATAAAGGCGTTCAACAGATTCTCGATGCCGTGGTGGATTACCTGCCGGCTCCGAAGGATATCCCCGCGATCAAGGGCCATGACCCGAAGACAAATGCTGAAATCGAACGTCACGCGAGCGAAGAAGAACCTCTTTCGGCTCTCGCCTTCAAGATTGCTCAAGATCCCTTCGCGGGGGGAGGAAAATTGACTTATACGCGGATTTACTCAGGGGTGCTCAAGTCAGGGACTTATATTTACAACACCACCCGAGATGTCAAAGAGCGGGTGGGGAGACTCCTTTTGATGCATGCGAATAAGCGGGAGGAAATCGAAGAAGCGGGCGCAGGGAATATTGTCGCCCTGATTGGACTTCGAAGTGTCAAGACAGGCGATACCCTTTGTGATGAACAGCACCCGATTGTTCTGGAATCGCTTTTCGTACCCGAACCTGTGATTTCCTTGTCCATTGAACCAAAGACGAAGGCGGATCGAGACAAACTTTCCACGGTCCTTCAAAGGATGGGAGAGGAGGATCCGACGTTTCGAGTCAAGTCGAACGAAGAGACGGGGCAAACCATTATTTCGGGAATGGGCGAACTTCACCTTGAGATTATCGTCGAGCGGATGAAACGCGAGTTCAGTGTGTTCGCCAACGTCGGGAAGCCCCAAGTGGCTTATAAAGAGACGATCCAGCGGTCGGCCAAGGGAGAGGGAAAATATATCCGGCAAACCGGCGGTCGGGGACAATACGGTCATTGTTATCTTCAAATCGCGCCGCTCGTTCGCAGCAGCGGTATTGAATTTGTCAATAAAGTCGTGGGGGGAGCGATTCCGAGGGAATACGTCCCGGCGGTGGAAGAGGGAGTCCGGGAAGCTTGTCAGAATGGGGTCATGGCGGGATATCCGGTGACCGATGTTCGCATCACTCTTTATGACGGCTCCTTCCACGAGGTCGATTCTTCTGAAATTGCGTTTCAAATCGCGGGTTCCCTCGGCTTTAAGGAAGCAGCGAGGCAGGCCTCCCCTGTCCTTTTAGAGCCGATTATGAATCTTGAGGTGGTGGTTCCGGAAGAGTTTATGGGGGATGTGATCGGAGATTTAAATTCCAGGCGCTGCATCATCCAGGAAGTCGGAAATCGGAGCAACCTGAAGTTTGTTCATGGCCTCGTGCCGCTCGCGGAAATGTTTGGCTATGCCACAGCGGTGCGTTCGCTTTCTCAAGGACGGGCGACTTTTACGATGGAACCTCACAGTTATTCCGAAGTGCCGAAGCAGATTGCCGAAAAAATTATTGCCGGTTAAAGGGAATCGATGGCGACGAAAGAAAAAATCAGAATTCGGTTGCGGGCCTATGATCATCGAATCTTGGACCAATCGGTCCAGGAGATTGTGGGAACGGCGAAGCGGACCGGGGCTCGGGTGATTGGACCGATTCCTCTTCCGACCCACATTTGGAAAACGACCGTGCTCAAGGGGCCGACGATCGACAAAAAGGCCCGAAACCAATTTGAGGTTCGGACCCACAAACGGCTCCTCGATATTGTGGAGCCAACGGCTCGAACGGTCGATGCGCTCATGCGCCTCGATCTTCCTGCCGGGGTGGATGTGGAGATCAAGTTATAAACCATGATTGGACTATTGGGCAGAAAGATAGGAATGACTCAGCTTTTTGACGAGGAGGGCCGTCAGGTTCCCGTGACCGTTCTCGAGGTGGGTCCGTGTGTGGTGACGCAAGTGAAGACCAAGCAAAAAGACGGCTACAATGCCGTCCAGCTCGGTTTCGATGAGAAGAAAGAAAAACGGACCTCGAAACCTTTGCGGGGTCATTTCAAGAAAGCGGGGGTCTCGCCTCGGGCGTTCCTCCGAGAAATTCGGACAGACGCCCTCGAAGTGCTAGAGGTCGGAAAGGTATTGAAGGCGGATCAGTTCGAGGTTGGAGACTATGTGGACGTCGAGGGGGTTTCGATGGGAAGGGGTTTTCAAGGGGTTGTGAAACGGCATCATTTCAAAGGGGGACCGAAGAGTCACGGTTCGATGTTTGGCCGGGTGGCCGGTTCCATTGGCGCGTCTTCTTTCCCCTCCCGGGTGGTGAAGGGGATGCGGATGCCCGGACAGATGGGGAATCGACGGGCGACGATTCAAAATCTCAAAGTGGTCAAGGTTGATCGGGAAGATAATCTTCTTGTGGTGAAGGGTTCTGTGCCGGGGAGCGAGGATCGATTTTTGGTCATCCGTACCGCGTTGGAGAAAGGTAAGCCTAAGAACTGGAAGGTGGAGGCAAAAGCCGAGCCTGAGAAACAGGCCAAAAAAGAGGAAGTGGCAACCTCATGATCCAAGCCACCCTTTACGCTAAAACAGGAAAGGAAAAAAAAGAGATCCCTCTCTCCCAGGAGATCTTCGGAGCGCCGGTGAATCAAAGGCTTTTGACCCTTGTGGAAAGGGGTTACAGTGCCAGCCTCCGCCGAGGGACGGCCTCGACCAAGACGCGGGGAGAGGTACGAGGCGGAGGGAAAAAACCTTGGCGGCAGAAGGGGACGGGACGAGCCCGTCACGGTTCCAGTCGTTCGCCGATCTGGCGAGGGGGCGGCGTCGTCTTTGGTCCCCGACCGCGGGATTATTCCGTGCCTCTTCCCGAAGGGATGCGCCAGAAGGCCTTGATTTCCGCGCTGAGCCTGCGGGCCAAGGAAAAGAACATTCTTCTTTTAGAAGACACCCGTCTTCCGGCGCCAAAGACTAAGGAATTTGTGAAGATTTTGACGGCCCTTCCCCTTGAGAAAAAAAGGACCCTTTGGGTAGTCAAGGAAGTGGATCCGGTTTTGAAACGGGCGACCCAAAATCTTTCGGGGATCTTGAAAGTCAAGCCGGCGCGCGACGTTAACGCCTATCACATCCTCCACTGGCCCAAACTTCTGATCGAAGAGGAAGCGCTTCCTGTGATTGAATCAAGACTTTTAGAAAAACCCGTGTCGGAAGCGCCGGTCGCGAAGGGAAAAGAAACCGTGAGACTGGAAAAAAGGAAAAAGAAAACGGCTTCAAAGAAATCGCCTCCACGGCGGTTGCCGGGGAGACAGGGGACGTGAGACTTCATCTTTACGATGTACTTCTAGAGCCGCTCATCACGGAGAAGAGCACGGGAGAGAAGGGGCAGGGGAGATACAGCTTTCGGATTCATTCCGATGCGAATAAAAAATCGGTGAAGGAAGCGGTGGAAAAAATCTTTAATGTCCATGTGACCAAAATCAACACTCAGGTCGTGCCTGGGAAATGGAAACGAGTTCGCTTTCGTCCCGGTCTGACCGCCGAGTGGAAGAAAGCAACCGTCACTTTAAAGGAAGGAGAAAAGATCGAGTTTGTTTGAGGATTAATCAATGGCGCTCATTAAATTTAAACCCACAAGTCCAGGCAGGCGGTTCGGCAGCGTTCCGGACTTTTCGGAATTGACCACCGATCGGCCCTACAAGCCCCTCACGGAGCCAAGGAAACGGACGGGAGGAAGGAATAATCAGGGGCACACGACCGACCGACGCAAGTCCGGCGGCCACAAACGGCGCTTGCGGCTGATCGATTTCAGACGCCTCCGTCACAATTTGGCAGCCCAAGTCTTGTCGATTGAATACGATCCGAACCGGAGCGCTCGAATTGCATTGGTTCAGTATTCGGACGGAGAGAAGTCCTATATCTTGGCTCCCGATGGGCTGCGGGTGGGCGAGACGGTCATGAGCGGGAGTGAAGCTGAGGCGAAGGTGGGAAATCACCTTCCCTTGCGCAATATTCCAGAGGGGGTTTCGATTCACAACATCGAGTTAGAGCCGGGACGAGGGGGGAAGCTCGTTCGGGCCGCAGGGACCCTGGCGACAATTTTGGCGAAAGAAAAGGATTGGGCCCACGTCAAGCTCCCCTCGGGCGAAGTCCGGATGTTTAAACTTGATGCCTGCGCCACGATCGGACAGTGTTCTAATCTCGATCATGAAAACGTGATGGTGGGGAAAGCGGGGCGGGCGCGGTGGCTTGGAATTAAGCCGCAAACCCGCGGAGTCGCTCAAAATCCCTGCGATCATCCCCTGGGAGGCGGCGAAGGAAAATCAAAAGGGGGCAATCATCCTCAAAGTCCCTGGGGACAGAAATCAAAGGGATTTAAGACCCGCCGGCCGAACAAGCCCTCCGAGAAATTTATCGTGAAGGACAGGCGCGCATAATTTAATAAAGGAAAATTGGGCATGGGAAGATCATCCAAGAAGGGAGTTTTCGTCGACGAGAAACTGTTGGGAAAGGTCAAGGGGGCTCGGCAGAAGAATGACCGGCGTCCCATTAAGACGTGGTCGCGGCGCTCTACAATTACTCCGGAATTCGTAGGGCTGAATTTCGCGGTCCACAACGGCAAAGTTTTTCACAACGTGTTTGTGACGGAAAATATGGTGGGGCACAAGTTGGGGGAGTTTTCGGTCACGCGGACTTTCCGTAAACACAGTACTTCGCAAGATAAGGCCAAGGCCTTAGCGACCCAAGCGAAAACCTGACGATGGAAGCGCGCGCCGTTGTGAAATACTTAAGAATTTCACCGAGGAAGGTACGTCTCGTGATTAATGCGATTCGAAGAAAGCCTGCAGCGGGAGCCGTTTCAACCCTCGCTACTTTGAACAAGAAAGCTGCTCGGCTCGTCGAGAAAGGCTTAAAGAGCGCCCTGGCCAATGCCAAAGTCAAAGGCTTGGAAGAATCGCGTTTGATCGTTTCGGAGGTTAAAGCGGACGGAGGACCTGTCCTGAAACGTTTTATGGCTCGGGCCATGGGGCGGGCGGACGAAATCTTGAAACGGACCACCCACCTCACCATTGTCCTTCGAGAAGAGGGGAAGCCCTTGGGGCTTCCTCCCCAGGCCACCTCAGGAGAGGAAAAGGCAAAGGGAGAAAAAACAAAGCCTCAGAAACCTAAGAAACAAAAAGTAGCTAAGCAGGGAAAAACCCGGAAAGCGTTGGCCGCCGCATAACTTTTATGGGACAGAAATCACACCCTTACGGACTCAGACTCGGTTACATCAAGACGTGGAAGGCAAGGTGGTTTGCCGAAGGGAAGCCTTTAGTTGAATTTCTTCACGAGGACCTTCGGTTGCGTCGATTTCTGAAAGAAAAACTCGGTTACGCGGGGATTTCAAACATTGAAGTCGAGCGCTCGAGCGGCCGAGTCCGAGTCCGCATTCATACCGCTCGTCCGGGGGTGATCATCGGCAGACGCGGACAGGAGATCGATCAAGTCAAAGAAGAGTTGACCGAGATGGTCAAGGACAAAGAGCTCTTTGTTGACATCAAAGAGATTAAAGACCCACAGGTCGATGCCCAACTCGTGGCCGAGAACGTGGCGATTCAGCTTGAGAAACGGGTTTCCTTCCGGCGCGCGATGAAAAAGACGGTCCAGAATGCGAGGGGGAAAGGGGCCCTGGGGATCAAGATTCAGTGTAAAGGTAGGCTGGGGGGTGCTGAAATTGCGAGGGCGGAAGGGTACCACGAAGGAAAAATTCCTTTGGGGACTTTCCGCGCCGACATCGATTACGGCTTTGCAACGGCCTTCACCACCTATGGGACGATCGGAGTCAAAACCTGGATTTATAAAGGAATTGTCTTAGTGAAAAAGGAAGAGGCAGAACAGTTGAAGGAAAAGAAGGCCCTCGCTCCCGCCCCAACGGAAGGGAAAGTGGAGGCCGCGAAAGAGGAAGCAGCGCCGGCGGCGAAGCCGGCCGAATAAGGGACTCTTATGCCTTTAATGCCGAAACGAGTCAAATACCGGAAGCAGCACCGAGGCCGAATGACCGGGATTGCGACCCGGGGAAACGACCTTGCCTTTGGGGAATACGGCCTTAAATCCCAGGGGTGTGGGTGGCTGACCGCAATTCAGTTGGAAGCGGCTCGCGTGGCCCTCACCCGTCACGTCAAAAGAGGGGGGAAGGTCTGGCTTCGGGTTTTTCCGGACAAGGCTTATACCAAAAAACCGGCTGAAACTCGAATGGGAAAAGGAAAAGGAAACCCCGAATATTACGTCGCGGTGATTAAGCCAGGACAAGTCCTTTTTGAAATGGGAGGAATTCCCGAAGAGCTTGCCCGTTCCGCGATGCGGCTTTGTGCTTACAAGGTTCCCTTTCCCACTCGTTTTGTGAGACGTGAAGGGATCTAGCCGTGGCACAGGTGAAGGCTAAAGAACTCAATGATTTGACGGCGGATGAGCTCAAGGAAAAACTCGAGGCCCGGAAAAAAGAACTCTTTTCACTTCGGTTGCAGGCAAAACTCGGGAAACTCGAGAAACATTCGTCAGTGCGGGTGACCAAAAGAGAAATTGCTCGAATGATGACGATTCTGAAGCAAAAGGAGCGTTCCTAAGGATGGATTCTGCGCGTCCCCGGCCGCGGATGCGGGAAGGGGTGGTTTTGAAAGACAAGATGGCGAAGACCCGCGTGGTAGCGGTCTCCCGGCTTTACCGAGAGCCTCGATTTCAGAAGGTGGTTCGCAAGCGGGTCCGGTACGCGGTCCATGACGAAAAGAACGAGTCTCACGTGGGGGACCGGATTCGGATCATCGAGGCGCGGCCCTTTTCGAAGACCAAACGATGGCGTATGGTTGAACTGATTGAGAGGGCCAAGCATTAAGCGGATGATCGATTTTGGTAAGGAGTTTATCGGTATGATTCAAATGCGGACCATCCTGGAGATAGCGGACAATAGCGGTGCGAAACGGGCGTCGATGATCGGCGTGATTGGACGCCGCGGGAAACGCACGGCGATGATTGGGGACATTATTACGGCGACCGTCAAAGAGGCGGTTCCGGAGTCGGCCGTCAAAAAAGGAGAGGTGGTTCGGGCCGTGGTGGTTCGCACCCGTGCGCCGATCCGCCGCAGGGACGGAACGGTGGTGCGTTTTGACTCGAATGCAATGGTTTTGATTGATAATCAAAAAAACCCAAGAGGGACCCGCATCTTCGGCCCGGTGCCCCGGGAGCTTCGGGATAAGGAGTTCACAAAGATCCTTTCTCTGGCCCCTGAGGTGGTCTGAGGGGACATTCTATGGGGCTGAGATTGAAGAAAGACGACAGGGTCGCGGTTGTGGCGGGAAAAGATCGGGGCAAGAAAGGGAGAGTGCTCCAGGTCTTTCCCAAAGAAGAACGACTTCTTGTGGAGGGTGTGAATTACCGGAAGGTCCATCGTCGGCCGACCCGTGACAACCCCAAGGGAGGAATCGTCCAGATGGAGGGCCCCCTTGCGATCTCGAATGTCATGTTGGTCTGCCCCCGCTGTGGGAAACCAACGCGGGTGGGATACACATTTTTGGCTGACGGGACCAAACAACGGATTTGCAAGAAGTGTCGTGAGATTCTTGAAAAATGAAAGTTGCTGCGAAGCCTTACGTCCCTCGTTTGAGGGAGAAATACTTAAAGGAGATCGTGCCTCTGGTGATGAAGGAACGGGGATATCAAAACCCGTATCAGGTCCCGCGGCTTGTCAAGATGGTGGTTCATATGGGAGTCAAAGAAGGAGCGCAGGACATCAAGATTTTGGACGCCGTGAGCGGAGACCTGGCTCTCGTTACAGGGCAGAAGCCTCTCGTGACGCGAGCCCGGAAGTCGATTTCTGCCTTCAAACTCAGGGAAGGAGCGCCGATCGGGCTGAAGGTGACGCTTCGAGGTCCTCGGATGTACGATTTTTTCGACCGCCTGGTGAATGTTGCGATGCCGCGGGTCCGCGACTTTCGGGGGCTCCCAGACACAGGTTTTGACGGCCAAGGGAATTTGACGATCGGGATTCAAGAGCAGATCATTTTTCCCGAGGTGGAATACGATAAGGTCAAGAAGATTCAAGGCATGGACATTACTTTTGTGACGACGGCAGAGACGAAGGACGAAGCCAAGCGGGTTTTGGAACTCCTGGGGTTTCCCTTCCGGAAATAGGGCGGAGGGAGGAGGAGAGGAATGGCTAAAAAGTGTTTGATTGTGAAACAGCAGCGGGAACCCAAGTTTCCTGTGCAGCGCTATTTCCGATGCAGGGTCTGCGGCCGGTCCGGAGGATACATTCGCCGTTACGCCCTTTGCCGAATCTGTTTTCGGGAACTCGCCAATGAGGGAATGATTCCGGGAGTGACGAAGTCCAGCTGGTGAGGAGGACATGACAAGCACCGATTTTGTGGCCGATTTTCTGACGCAGGTCCGAAACGCCTCACGTGCGGGAAAAGAGAAGGTGACCGCGCGGGCCTCAAAGCTGACCGTCCGCATCGCGGAGATTTTGAAAGAAGAGGGTTTCATTGATAACCTCAAATTTTTTAACGAAGGCAACAAACGTTTTGTCCGGATCCATCTCAAGTACCTCCGGGGGAGACAGCCGGCCATTCAGGGGATCCAGCGGGTCTCAAAACCCGGCCGGCGGATCTACGTGGGCCGTGAAGAGATTCCGAGAGTGGTTGGGGGACTCGGGATTTCGGTCGTCTCAACCTCCAAGGGGGTTTTGGTGGATCGGGAAGCGAAAAAGGCCCAAGTGGGGGGCGAACTGATTTGCAAAGTTTGGTGATCCTATGTCGCGGATTGGACGAAAACCGATTTCAATTCCTTCGAATGTAAAAGTGGGACTCATGGAGGATCGAGTTCATATGGAGGGTCCCAAAGGGAAACTGGACTTTGTCTTTCACTCCCGAATGAAAGTCAGTCTTAAGGAAAATACCCTTCGGGTGGAACGCCCCACGAATATCCGTACCGATCGGGCTCTCCACGGCCTGACCCGGAGTCTCTTGCAAAATATGGTTCGGGGCGTTACGGAGGGATACACGAAAGAACTTGAAATCGAGGGGGTCGGCTACCGGGCCCAGGTGAGCGGCCGGAAGCTGGTCTTGAATCTGGGC
>CAZMFE010000008.1:0-19781 GCA_964565495.1 uncultured bacterium | reverse complement strand
TTCTCATGAAGGAGCTCGACTGACCCATTCTCCCGAGGGTCCTTCTCAGGGATAGGCGGCGTACGAATTTCAAAAGCCCGCGACTGGACGGTTTCCAAGAGGTGTTCCTTATTCTCCACCAGAAGAAAAAAGACCGAATGTTCCGGCGGTTCTTCGAGGGTTCTCAAAAGGGCATTCGCCGCCTCTGGGGTCAACCGCTCGGCCCCTTCGAGAACAAAAACCTTCCACCGTCCCTCAAAGGGCTTGAGGGAGGCTTCGTGAAGGAGCGTTCGGATTTCCTCAATCTTAAGGGAGCGGCTTTCCAAGTCTTCTCCGAACCAACGGACATCGGGATGAGTCCGCCTCTCGATTTTGCTACAGCTTTGACAGCGGCAGGCCTCGTCGAACCCCTTTTCCCGTTCACAATTCAACGCCTGAGCAAACGTAAGGGCGAGCTCGGTCTTGGCCTCCTCGGAGGGGCCTGAGAGAAGATAAGTGTGTGCGATCCGTTTCCTTCGCCAATGGGTCGAAAGAAGCGCCTTAGAAGAGTTCATTGAGCCTGGCCTCGATTTTTCTTCGAACCTCCCTTACAGGATCGGCGGTTGAAAGGACAACAAAACGCCTGGGTTCTCGCCGAGCAAGGGTTAAGAATCCTTTCCTCACTCTCCGGTGAAATGAAAGTGATTTCTTTTCAATCCGGTCCCGGCGGCCGCTTCGCCGAAGTCCCTTTTTTGTATCCACATCCAAAAGAAAAGTCAGATCGGGTTTGCAGCTGCCGCGGACAAAACGACTGAAACTTCGAATCACCGCGAGTAGAATCCGGCCACCGAAACCCTGGTAAGCCAGCGTGGAGTCTTCATAACGGTCAAGCACCACGACTTTTCCCTGCCGGAGTGCGGGTTCGATTTTCTCACGTACAAGCTGGGCCCGTGCCGCAAGGTAAAGCAAAAGTTCGGTCTCGGGTCTCATTTCTTTGAGGCGCTTATCAAGAAGAACGCGGCGAATCGCTTCGCTTGTCTTCGTCCCTCCCGGCTCGCGGAATAAAACCACGCCGTATCCTTTTCTTTCAAGGAGATTCACGGCAAAGCGGATCTGCGTGCTCTTCCCGCTCCCCTCCGCCCCTTCAAAGGTGATGAGGTAACCTTTTCGTTTCATACTTTTTGTTTCACTGCCTTTTTTCTAATGATTGATGGCTCTCCAGGTCTACCATCTTTAACATCCCAACCTAATGTCTGTATTTTCGCTCGTATTTGATCCGATTGCCTTTGTAATTCAGGATTTTTTATAAATTCAGAACTTCTACGAAAAGCATCGCGATTTTCCTGCAATTCTAAAACTTCTGGCGGTGGTACATTTGTTTCATCGGCGATTCTCAATCCTAATAGACGGTCGATGTTTTTAAAAAAACTTATGGCGATATCTAGATGCGGATAATCTAACAACTTTTTGGCTAAGCGAAAATTAATGTGTTTTACTATATCGTGGACGCTTGATAAAGCGTACGAAATGTTTAAATCATCCGAAAAACCTGTGGGGGGATAAAAGGCACCCTCAAGTATAGAATCCATACCTTCCTTTATGTATTTTTCGAAAGTTGGGAGATCGTAATTCCAATTTTTTTGTTCCTCTCCACTGATTTCAAAATTAATACCGAAATTCTTTAAATTAAAACAATGAGCATAACAATTGCGCAATCTTTCCATCGTCTGCTCAGCTTCTCTTAAACCAGTTAATGTAAAATTCAACGGCTGACGGTAATGTACGGACAATAGGGCATATCGGATTGCCATTGGGTCATAATCTTTCGTTAAATCGCGGAGCGTATAAAAATTTCCCTTTGATTTGGACATTTTCTCGCCGTCGACAATCAAATGCTTGGCGTGGAGCCAATATTTGACGAACTGTTTTCCCGTCGCAGCTTCGGATTGGGCGATTTCGTTTTCGTGGTGGGGAAAAATCAGATCCTCACCGCCTGCGTGAATGTCAAAGGTTTCGCCCAAGTATTTCATGCTCATCGCGGAACACTCGATGTGCCAGCCCGGCCTTCCCTTGCCCCACGGCGAATCCCACGCAGGCTCGCCTTCCTTTGATTTTTTCCATAAAGCGAAATCGGCGCCTGCTTCCTTATCGTATTCATCCACATCAACCCGAGCGCCCGTGAGGTTCTTCTCTAATTTCTTTTTGGAAAGCCTCCCATATTGGGGAAATGAGGCGATGCGATAATACACGCTCCCGTCTTTCACATAAGCCACGCCCTTGCGCCCGATTTCCCGCGTCGCGCGCGGCGGCGCGATCGGATGATTGGGAAGAAGGATATTGAGAGTTTTCAGGTCTTCAAAAAAAGCTTCGGTATAAGTCCTCGTGAAATCTTCCAATTTTTTCCCTTCGCGCTTTGCGCCGGCAATGGTCTTGTCATCCACATCCGTGAGGTTCATCACATGTTTCACTTCAAATCCTTTGTATTCCAAAAAACGGCGGAGCAAATCCTCGAAAACAAAGGTCCTAAAATTTCCGATGTGCGCGTAGTCATACACCGTCGGCCCGCAGGTGTACATCCCGACCTCGCCCGCTTTGAGCGGCTTAAACTCCTCCACCTTCCCCGAAAGCGTATTAAAAAACCGAATCATGATTTTCTGAAAAAAATAATTAGGGTTAAGACGGGAGACCAGATGAAGAATTGAATAAGAAGAATCGACGGCCAAAAGCCAATTCTGTTTCGACTTTCTTGGTTTGGGTCATGATGATAAGGATTCCTAAGACTCAGATCTTCTTCCAGGAGGCGACGCGAGTTCTGATTCCGTTCAACCATTAATTCACAAAACAAATGAAGAATTGTGCAAGCAATGGCTGTAAAAAAAATAAAAATAAGAAATGACTCATTCGAAAAATTCAAGTAATCCTTTAGATTATTTTTTGCCAAAATCAATCCTCCATAAACAGCCCATGCAATAAATGCACTTTTTTGGGAAGAGAGGTCTCGATATCGAGTAATTTCCGAATTGAGATGCCCATATCTCGCCAAATACACATCTCTTTGCCACGGCCAAACAAAAGGACGATCTTGCTCCTCATTTGTAGTAAGGTCGGCTATCGAATTTTGGATTAATTGCCAGCTTGTTATACAGAACCATGAAACTAAGAGGACTAACAGTATTATCCAAGATAAATCGTTCCATAATCCGGTCCTCATCTGAAAAAAATCTGGCTGTCTATTTGTTAAAAAGCAAAAGATAGATAGAAGGACTAGTAAAAGGATAAATTTTGAAAAAATAAAAAATCTACGCATAGACGATCTTGATTGTAGATTGATCTCGTTTCATCGATAAGCCTCTTTCCGATGGGCGATGCGCAGCACTAAGACTCCTTCAGCGGTTTTGGCGTAAATGACCCGATAATCTCCGATTCGATACTTGAAGAATCCTTGGAACTCGCCCCTCAAAGGTTCTCCAGCGTGGGGGTTATGCCCCAGATTTGCTTCCAATTTGGCGAGCAACTTGCGAGCTTGAGTCTTGTCGATCCGCTTCAGATCGCCTGCAACGGATGATTTGTAGACGATCATGAACTAAAGACCAAGATGTTTCCTTAGCTCTGCTCCAGTTACAACCTTGTCTTGCTTATCCCGATACCGGTCCAAGGCGATTTGATAATCTGCGTATTCGGCCAGATAGTTCTCGAGGGCCTTCCGAATAAGGTAAGTCTTGGGCCGGTCGATGGTGTGGGCGACGCGCTCCAAGGTCCGGGTTAATTCCTCTGGCAAACGCACTGAAATGGCATGAGACATATCATTTTCCTCCTTACTTTAATAATAGTATAACATGTATATCATTGTATTTCAATGTATGCTAATCAATTACATATGGAGCGCACGTTGGAGGCGACGGCGAATGCTTGCGAGGCCGAGAGTGGGAAAAATTCGTTTGAGTTCGGGGCCGTGCTCGCGACCGGTGAGGGCGAGGCGAAGCGGCATGAAAAGTTCTTTCCCTTTGGCCTTGACCTTAGGCTTGATCGCACTCATAAAGGAATCAAAGAAAGTCTCACCTTCGCTAGTGAGAGTCGGCAGGACGTCAAGCGCTATCTGAAAAATTTCACGCGACGCGGCGTTTTCAATGAGGGCTCGATTTTCATAAGAAAACTCATCGGATAAAATCCGGAGGCGGTCTCGAAGCTCCTCGAGGCAATGGACGTTGTCCTTGAAAACGGGAAGGATTTTTTTGACCTGGTTGGGGGGTCCAAATTTTTCTGCCTCCTCTCCGAGAAATTCGAGGCTCCGGCGGACGAACTCTTCATCCGCGAGACTTCGGAGATGTTCACCATTCAGCCAATCGAGTTTCTTCGGGTCATAAATGGCGGCGGATTTAATCACCCGCTTCAGCTCAAAAACCTCCTGGAGCTCCTTCCAAGTGAAAAACTCACGGTTATCGCCGGGCGACCATCCCAAGAGGGCCAAATAATTCGAGAGGGCCTCGGGGAGGTAGCCCCGTCTTCGGAATTCCCGAATCGAAATCGACTCGAGCCGTTTCGACAAAGGCTCTCCGCCGGGACCATGAATCAAGGAGAGGTGCCCATATTGGGGGGGTTCAAAACCCAGGGCACGAATGAGGAGCTGGTGACGGGGCCCGTTGGAAAGATGGTCCTCGCCCCGAATCACATGGGTAATTTTCATGAGGCAATCGTCGACACACACCCCCAAATGAAAAGTCGGTTTGCCGTCCGCCCTTTGGATAATGAAGTCTCCCATCATCTGGTCGAGGTCGAAGCGGACTTCGCCGCGGATGAGGTCCTGAAAAGTCACGACCGGAGTTTCAATTTTAAACCGCACCGTGGGCCGGATCCCCTCGGCGTCTCGCTTTCTCTTCTGGGCCTCCGAAATCGTACGGCAACGATTGTCATAACGGGGAGGGCGTTTCTCGAGCTGGGCTAAGCGCCGTCTCTCCTCAAGTTCTTGCTCGGTGCAATAGCAACGGTAGGCTTTCCCCTCGCGAAGGAGTTTCTCGGAAAATTCGGCGTAAATCGTAAGCCTTCTCGATTGCTGGTAAGGTCCGTAAGGACCTTCGAGGCCGGGGCCTTCGTCCCAGAAAAGGCCCATCCATTTCAAATCCTCGAGAATGGCTTTTTCGTAAACCTCTTCAGAGCGGTCTAAATCCGTATCCTCAATCCGCAGGACAAAAATCCCTTTTTCCTTCTTGGCAAAAAGAAAATTAAAAAGGGCGGTCCGGATATTTCCGAGATGAAGGTAGCCGGTAGGCGCGGGGGCGAAACGAACACGTACACTCATCGGCCTCTCTCAGCCTCAAAAGGGGCCAGGCCCCTTTTTAAGAGAACCAGGGCTTCACACGTTACCGCTAAACCCTCTCCCTCGGGCCCCAGGCCTTCAGCGGTCTTTGCCTTAATGGAAACTCGGCCGGGTTCCACTCCTAGAATCCTTGCCACCTCTTTTTGAAGCCGGTTTTTGAAACGAAGTAAGGGGGGTCTCTCCAGGATAATGACACTGTCGACCCGCGCGGGCCACCACCCTTCTTTTTGAATTTTTGCGAGAATCGGCTTTAGCATCTTTTCACTTCGAATCCCCTTAAAGCGGGGGTTGGTAGGCGGGAACCATTCGCCGAGGTCGCCCAGCCCAACGGCTCCCAGGAGGCCGTCGGCAATCGCATGAAGGAGGACGTCGCCATCCGAGTGGCCCAAGGCCCCTTTTTCAAACGGGATCCGAACTCCCCCCAGATAAAGTTTCCGTCCCTTCACCAATCGATGAGTGTCCCGGCCAAAGCCTACCGTCAAAGGAGCCGAACAAAAATAGGCTTCGGCCAAAGCGAGGTCTGCGGGGGTGGTAACCTTGAGGTTCCACCCCGAATGGGGAAGGACTTTCACCCGTCCCCCGACCGACTCAATGAGGGACGATTCGTCTGTGGCGAGAAACGCCTTCGGGTTCCTGCGATAGGCCTCAAAAAGCAAAGAACGCCGAACCAGCTGAGGCGTTTCGGCCTCATAGAGGGAAGAGCGGTCCACCGTCTCCAGGACCCGGCCATTCTTTGGAGCCACCCGTTTTAAAGTGGGGACGACAGGCCGTGCCAGGATGATTCCGTCTAGAGGGGCACGGCGCGCCGTGCCCCTACGCAATAGCTCCACGATAGCCTTTCTCGGAGGAAAAGGACGGGCCCCGTCATGGACCATGACCCAATCATTCTTGGGAGAAGTCCGCCTGAGCGCATTCCAGACCGACTCGGCCCTCCTTCTCCCTCCCCGTACGAATCGAATCGGTGGACCTTGCCGGCCTTTATCCCAAAGGCGGCGCTTGGCCCATTCCTGGGTGCCGGGGGGAAGGGCTAAGACAATCTCGCGGATCTGGGGAATTTTTCGGAAGGCCTCAAGGGTGTGGGCAAGGAGGGGACGACCGGCCAGATCTAAAAAGAGTTTCGGGAGGCTGCTTTTTCCCTTCGACTCTTCACGAAATCGCTTGCCTCGTCCTCCGGCTGCAATGATGAGACTGACCTTCATTGGTCAACGACGCTGGGATTCCTCAGCCTCCGCCGGTTTGGCAAAGATCATTCGCCCGGCCTGGGTCTGAAGGACGCTGGTAATGACGACGTTAATCGTCTGTCCGATGCGCCGGCGTCCATTATCCACGACGACCATGGTCCCGTCATTCAAGTAGGCCACTCCTTGGTCGTGCTCTTTTCCCTCTTTGAGGACCTTCACCTGCATCGTTTCTCCCGGCATCACCACCGGCTTCACCGCATTGGCCAACTCATTAATATTGAGAACCTTCACCCCCTGAAGTTCGGCCACCTTATTGAGGTTGTAGTCGTTGGTGAAAACCTTTGCGCCGGTGACTTGGGCCATTTTCACGAGTTTCGCGTCCACCGTCGAAAATTCCGGAAAATCCATCTCATGAATCTTGACCTCGAGATGAGGATTCTTTTTGATTCGATTCAGGATGTCGAGGCCTCGCCGGCCCCGGTTCCTTTTAAGTGGATCCGAAGAATCTGCAATCAGCTGAAGTTCCTTCAGGACAAAGCGGGGGAGGACAAGACGCCCGGAGAGAAAATGGGTTTCTGCGATATCCGCGATCCGCCCGTCAATAATGACGCTGGTGTCGAGCAGAATAATTTCTTCGCCGGCTCCTTTTCCTTCGAGTTTGATGAAGGGAATCAGGAGGTTAAATTCATCCTGCCCGCGGAGGATGGTGACTGCGCCCAGATAACTGAACATCACCGCAGAAAGGATTCCGATCTGCTGCAGGATGGTCTCTGGAATTTGGGCGTAGTGGGCGACACTCATGAAAAGGTGATGGATCAGAAGGCCGAGCGCCACCCCCACTAAAATCGAAAGGATGTTACGGACCGTGAATTTTTTAAAAAAGGCGTCGATCAGGAGAACCAGGACGGCGAAACAAAGGCCGATCCCGGCGCCGATCCAGGGTCCGTGCGGCAACGGAAAGGGGAAAAGCCACTGAAACTCTGAGAGGTACCCCAAGACGATAAAGAAAACGACAAATAGCACTCGGAATGCGAGAAGCATTGGTATCACTCCTTCTCAATGTCATTGCGAACCCTGCGCCCGCCACAAAGCTCGGCGGGTCCGCTGCATCTTTTGGCGGAAGGCGGGGCGAGGCAATGGCGAAATTAATCATATTCATACAAAAGGAACGATGGGAATGCCCTTCTTTGCTTTCTCATCGTCCCGTCTCAGAAGCCTCCACGGATGCGTCTTAATTTCTCGAACAAAACCTTGCATCTCTTCGTAGAGCTCCTCTTCGACCATGAGTTTTCCCATCGTTCCCTCTCCCTTTTCTATTTTTTTCAGGATCGACTCCAGAGCCTGGGTTGAATTCTTCAGGTGTTTCAAACTCTCTGTCATGTCCTTCTCGGAGCCGCTTAGAATCTGGTTGAGTGAACGCGTGAGAGAGGCGAGATTTTGAATGGTTTCGCGGATCTCGCCTTCGGTCTTTTTATCCTCCATAAAGGTCTTCACTCGTTTAAAAATGGCCGCAAGATCGCTGGCAATCTGGTCCGCCCGGTCGACGAGGACCTCCACCGGCACGGGGTCGACCCCCTGGAGGAGGTCTCCATCCTTCAAGAAAGGAGCCCTCCCCCGCTCGGGCGAAATCTCAATGTGGGGTTCACTTAAAATATGCGTCCCCCGTATGTTAAACAAATAATTCTCCCTGATTTCAACCCCCTTTGCAATGAAAAGTTGTACCTCGACCCTGGTCTTGCCTGTTTCCTTATCCTCCCGCAGGGTCACCTTGTTCACTTCGCCGATCCGGACCCCTGCCATGCGGACAGGGGCCCCCCGGTCAAGGATACTCACATAATTAAAAATGACCTTCACCCGGTAGCCGGGACGCACCAGATAGACACCGCTCACAAAGAAAACGACCAACGAGAGAAAGATAAAACCAAAAATGACAAAGGTCCCCACGAGCACTTCGATTCGCGCCTTTTTCATGATCGGCTCCTCATCCTTCTAGTCGGTAATGGGACCTGTCGCGGACCCGGTAATGAACTGCCGGATAACGGCATCGTCCGTATTCCGAATCTCCTCGGGAGTCCCCGCCCCAATGATTTCTCCCTGATAAAGCATGGCGACCCGGTCGGCAATCCGGTAAGCGCTTGTTAAATCGTGAGTCACGGTCACGCTCGTCACTCGAAGTTTTTCGTGCATCTGAACGACAAGCTCATTAATCCCGTCGGCCATAATCGGATCGAGGCCGGTCGTCGGCTCGTCATAGAGAATAATCTTGGGATCGTTAGCAATCGCTCGGGCCAGGCCGACCCGTTTCTTCATCCCCCCGGAGAGAGCGGAGGGCATGAGCTCTTCAACCCCTCCCAACCCGACCAGCCTGAGTTTCTCCCCCACCTTCTCCCTGATAACTTCCTGAGGCAGCTTCGTATGTTCGTAAAGAGAGAATCCGACATTCTCATGAACCGTGAGGGAATCAAAGAGCGCCGCTCCCTGAAAAAGCATTCCCAATTTGAGCCGGAACTGGTCAAGCTCCCGCGGCGTCAGGGAAAAGATATCCACCCCGTCAATGACGACGCTTCCCTCATCGGGCTCCATGATTCCCATGATGATTTTCAAAAGGATGCTTTTCCCGCAACCGGACCGCCCAATAATCACGAGCGCCTCCCCTGTTTTGATCTCAAGGTCAAGCCCCCTCAACACGTGATTGTCGCCAAACGACTTATGGAGCCCTTGAATCTGAATCATCGGCCGACTCTTAAAAGAAGTAAAATACCGCCGTAAAAAAACAGTCGAGGGCAATAATCAGGATCAAGGCGACGACCACCGCCAGCGTCGTCGAGCGTCCCACCCCCTCGGCTCCTCCCTCCGTTCGAAATCCAAAGTAACACCCCACAATCGAAATGACGGTTCCAAAGATGAAGGCCTTGTAGAGACCGGTCATGACGTCCTTAATCATTAAGATTTCGATACTCCGTTTGATGTACTGGTGCGAACTGATACCGAGTTTAAAGACAGAGACAAAATAGCCCCCCAGCATCCCGATACAATCCGCATAAATGGTCAAAAAGAAGAGCATGAAAAATCCGGCCACAAGCCGGGGCACCACGAGGTACCTCACCGGATCCGTCGCCAGGGCCCGCAGGGCGTCAATCTGCTCCGTCACCTTCATCGTCCCGATCTCCGCCGCAATCGAGGCCCCCACCCGGCCTGCCACCACCATGGCGGTCAAGACAGGGCCAAGCTCCCGAGTCATCGAGAGGGCCACGAGGTCTGAAGTGAACTGCTCCGCCGCAAAAAGACGCAACTGATACGCCGACTGTAAGGAAAGGACCATACCGGTGAAAAGGGCGGTGAGGAAAACGAGGGGAAGCGAAGTCACCCCGATCCGATTCATTTGATCAAGGGTGTGCTGCCACCTCAAGGGAGTGGTAAAAAGGGTCACCACGGCGTCTCGGAAGAGAAGCACAATCCCGCCTGCGTGATAGGCCAGATCGATCGACCGTCCGCCCAGCCTGGCAAGCCAGAGTCGGATGGACACCGCGCGGCGAAGAACTTCTAATTTACCATCCATTTTTACCATCCATTAAAATTTTAGTTTAGGACCCAGGACGGCACGACTTTCCTCTCTCTCTTCTCCTTGAGAATCTGAGACGCCGGTCCCGAGTTCCAGACCCACCGCCACCTTCTTGCCCAAAGGTTTCTCCCCCTGAATGGCCGATTCCCCTTCCTTCCAGTAAAAGCTCATCCCTTTCCAGATCACCAAGTGGTCCGCTCCGCGGATCTGAATTCCATGAAAGAGGTTTTGAAGCGTGAGGTCGATGGCCCCTGTCATTTTCAGCGTGTTTCTTCCTTTAAAGATCTTCGAATCGTAGAGCCTGAGGTAGGGAGGAAATCCCCGAAACTGGATAATCGCCCGGTCGAAATCGAGCTTTTCAATCGTTCCGTCTTTGATGGTGAAATACCCTTGGATTTCGGGCCGTGCCAGCTCCCCCTTGAGCTTCAGCTTCCCCTCCAGGTTTCCTGTCAAATTCCGAGGAAGCGGTCGACCGCCTAACTCCTGAATGGTCGCAAGAGGAAATCCTTCGATTCGAAGGGCAAGGTCCTCCCGGGGCTCTCCCCCTCGAAAGAGGATTCGTCCCCCCAGATGAAAAACCCGGCTCCACCTGAAATCAATCGCCTCAATTTCCTCAGGACTCAGCTCAAAGGTTCCTCGAAAATCTTGGAGCGGCTCAAACTCCACAATGAGATAATCCGTTTGAACCTCTCCGCCGAACCGCGGCCCCCCGTCGCCTGCTCGCTTTGGAAGAGGCGTGAAACGAGCCTTTCCCGAAATGACCCAATCCAAATGGCTGATGGAAGCGTGGTCGAGCCGAAAGTCTGTCTCAAATTCGGCACGATTGACATTGGAATGGAGGTGGAAACGCCGTCGGTCCCGTTCCAGCCAAAAGTCGTAGTCCCCATTCGTGCGATCGATCTGGCCTTTGCCCCGGTATTGATGGGGCATTTCAAGACTCGTAAAGAGGACCTTCTTTTCTTCCTGAACCCCCTCTCCTCGAAACGGATAGACTTGTCCTGCCCAAGACCACTCCCCTTGAAGCTTCCCGGATGAAAAATCCATCTGAAGAGAGAGACGAAAGGACGGTTTTCCTTTCTTACGAACCACTTCCAGATCCACCTTGGGCGTTGTCTGCCAATCGTGAATCTCTCCCTTCCAATGAACCTCCCAATTGTGAAGAAAACTTGTCAGACCGAACAGGCGAATCATTTTCTCACTCACCTGGAGATTCCCACTGAGCTTCTGAAGGGGGAAGCGGCTCTCAGGCAGAAAAGCAACGTTTTCCAGACTGACCCGAAGCTCATAGTGATGGAACGTGGGGTCCGTGACCCCGCGAATTTCAACTTTTCCTCGAGCGATTCCCGCGAGTTCCGAGATAAGCTTGACCTGAATTTCGCCCCGGACATCCGGCGAGGCCTCAAAATGGACCTTCGAAAGGATAAGCTCCTCTTCTCCCCAGGGATAATGGAATTCCCCTTGGTGAATCATCATTCGGGCAGGCATCCCCTCGGAGGGCGAAATGCCGGATTCTACGAAAGGGAACGGCGCTCGAGCGGAAACAAACTGAATTTGGGGCGAATCCAGACGAAGGGTGCTCGGAATGTAAAAATTGCGCTGAACCAAATTGAGAAGACCATAACTTAAAACCAACCTCTCCACCCGACCGACGGAGAAGGCAAGAGGTCCTTGAGAGGGCTTGAGCCGAATCTCCTGAAGACTAATCCCGGCAAGAGGGAGGTAGCGGATCCTGCCGATCTTGACCTCTGTTTTGAGGATCTCGCTCGCCTTTCGCTCGAGGAAATCCCGAACCTCCGAACGAGCGAGCCGCGTCTGGATTTCCCGATACCCGATCGCCGACAGACAAAACCCGAAGGAGACGAAGAGAAGTAAAAGTTTGGTCTTTTTCGTCACGAGCTCTTCTCAAACGTGACAATCTCTCCCCGGAGCTCGGCCCGGATCTTATCCCCCTCCTGGAATTTCCCCGAAAGGATTTCTTCGGCCAGCACGTTCTCAAGGTAACGCTGAATCGTCCGTTTGAGGGGGCGTGCGCCGTAAGTCGTGTCGTAGCCCTTGTCGATAAGAAACTTCAACACTTCGGGAGTGAGAATAATCTCCATCTTTTTCGCCTTCAAACGCTCCTTTAACTCCTTGAGTTCAATTTCGATGATTTTCTCCAAGTCCTCTCGACGAAGCGAATGAAAAACAATGATGTCATCAACCCGGTTCAGGAACTCAGGGCGGAAGGTCTTTTTCACCTCATCCATGAGTTTTCGCTTCATCGCTTCATAGGTCTCCTCCTCACCCTTGGGACGGAAACCGAGTTCTCCTTGTTTGTGAATGAGGTCCAACCCCACATTGGAGGTCATAATGATGATGGTATTCCGAAAATCCACCTTTCTCCCGAAGGAGTCCGTCAGCCGCCCTTCTTCCATCATTTGCAACAGGATGTTGAAAACATCCGGGTGGGCTTTCTCAATTTCATCAAAGAGAATGACCGAGTAAGGCCGGCGCCTGACTTTTTCGGTCAGTTGTCCCCCTTCTTCATAACCCACATATCCCGGCGGGGCACCCACGAGCCGCGACACGTTGAACTTCTCCATGTATTCCGAGCAATCCACGGCAACCATCGCATCCTCATCCCCGAACATAAACTCGGCCAAGGCCCGGGCCAGAAGAGTTTTTCCGACCCCCGTAGGACCCAAAAAGACAAAGGCCCCGATGGGCCGCTTGGGGCTGCGAAGTCCGGAACGGGAACGGCGGACCGCATTGGCAATGGCTTTCATCGCTTCCTCCTGGCCAATCACCCGTTTGTGGATCTCTTCTTCCATCCGGAGGAGCCGGGTCGTTTCCTTCTCTTCCAGCCGCTGCAAGGGAACTCCCGTCCACTTGGAGACAATGGTGGCGATATCCTCCGCCGTCACCTGAATCTCGATCTCGGATTTGGATTCCTTCCAGCTCTTCCTCAACCGGCCGAGTTCGTCTTTGGCCTTTCGTTCCTCATCCCTCAATTTGGCCGCCCGTTCAAAATCCTGACCCTTGATGGAGGCCTCCTTTTCCCTTTTCAACTCCTCAATCTGTGACTCTAATTTTTTGAGTTCCTTCGGGAGCGTCGTCACGGAGAGCCGGGCCCGAGAGCCCGCCTCGTCCACCAAGTCAATCGCCTTATCCGGAAGAAACCGGCCGCTAATGTATTGGTCGGAAAGCTTCGCCGCGGCCTCCAGCGCTTCGTCCAGAATTTTCACGCGGTGGTGAGCTTCGTATTTGTCCCTGAGCCCCTTCAAAATTTCAATCGTCTCCTCCACGGTCGGAGGATTCACGATGATGGTTTGAAACCGCCGGGCCAAGGCGGCGTCTTTTTCGATATACTTGCGGTACTCGTCCAAAGTCGTGGCACCGATACACTGGATCTCCCCCCGCGAAAGAGCCGGCTTGAGGATATTTGAGGCATCAATCGCTCCTTCCGCCCCTCCGGCCCCGACGAGGGTGTGGAGTTCGTCGATAAAAATTATCACATTCTCGGAACGGCGGATCTCATCCATGACGGCCTTGATCCGCTCCTCAAATTGGCCGCGATACTTCGTCCCCGCCACCATCAAAGCGAGGTCCAAGACCACGATCCGTTTGTCGAGAAGGACCTCGGGAACGTCACCGGCCACAATCCGTTGAGCGAGCCCTTCGACAATGGCGGTCTTTCCCACTCCGGCCTCCCCCAAAAGCACCGGATTATTTTTGGTTCGCCGGGCAAGAATCTGGACCACCCGTTCGATTTCGTTTTCCCGGTCCACGACCGGGTCAAGTTTCCCTTCGCGCGCGAGCGTGGAAAGGTCTCGGCCGAAAGAATCAAGGGCGGGTGTCTTCGTCTTGGTCTTCGCCCCTCCCACCGTCGGCGTCCCGCCCCCGCTGCCTCCCGGAGCAGAAGAACCTAAAAGTTTAATCACCTCCGCCCGAACTTTATTGAGGTCCAATCCCACGTTCATCAAGACGTGGCTTGCGACCCCTTCTCCCTCCTTAATTAAGCCCAGGAGCAGATGCTCGGTTCCGATGTAGTTGTGGCCGAGGCGACGCGCTTCGTCCATGGCAAGTTCAATCACCTTTTTCGCCTTGGGGGTGAAAGGGATATCCCCCGAAACAATCGTGCTGGGACCGAACTGGACCAGCTTCTCCACCTCGAGGCGGATGGTATCCAGGGAAAGGCCTAAATTCTGCAGGACGGCAGCGGCCACACTTTCACCCTCCTTAATGAGCCCCAAGAGGATATGCTCGGTTCCAATGTAGTCGTGATTAAAACGCTTCGCCTCCTCCTTGGCGAGGATAATGACCTTTCGGGCTCTCTCCGTAAATCGGTCGAACATTTAGACCTCCAGGTTACAGGGTGACGCCGACCAGTCTTTCGCGTATCAAATCGGCCCGGCGGACGTCCCGTTCGGACGACCCGAGGGCGCGGCTGTACAACTTTTGGAGATGGGCGGGCTGGATAAGAAGGAAGAGGTTATTCAGTTCCTGATGATTCAATTTCGTCACGAAGCCCAAATCCACTCCCAGACGCAGGAGCGATAACAGCTGTACCGCTTCTCCGGAGGAAATGACACGTGCCGACTTCAAGGTTCCCAAGCCCCGCCAAATTTGGTCCTCAAATTTTGCCTTCCGTTTCTCCAAGAGGTACTGCCGGGCCTCTTTTTCGTGCGCAATCATCTGACGAATCACCTTCTCAAGTCCAGAAATGATTTCCTCCTCATTCTGGCCGAGCGTGACTTGATTCGAAATCTGAAAGAAATTTCCGGCCGCCTGACTTCCTTCCCCATAAAGACCCCGGGCGGCCAAGTTCAGCTTGGCCAATGCCGCGAGCACCTTGTTAACCTGTTTGGTCAACACGAGACTCGGCAAGTGAAGCATACAGGAGGCCCGAAGCCCGGTCCCGACGTTTGTGGGGCAGGCAGTCAGATAGCCCAGGTCTGCATGAAACGAGAAGGGAAGACTCGACTCAAGTTCGTTGATAATCTCTTCGGTAATCCGCCAAGTTTCGGCCAGGCTGAAACCCGACTGAAAGATCTGAAGCCGAAGGTGGTCCTCCTCCAATATCATCACACTCACCACCTCATTCGGACTCACGGCTATCGCCTTCTCTCCCTGTTCCACTGCATGCTCCCGACTGATGAGGTGCCGTTCCAAGAGGAATTGCTTATCCAATTCCGTGACATCGCGATAACGGACAAAAAAGGTGTCTTTCAAGGAACGGCTCCGGGAGACAGACTGCTCCACCAGATCGATAATGTCCTCTTCCTCCTCTTTAGCCAACTTCGAAATGAAGGGGAAACCGGCCAGGTTGCGGGCCAATCGGATCCGCGAACTGACGACCACATCCGCGTCTGGACCGCTTCCCCTCAGCCATTCCGTTGGATTTTTCAAAAGCCGATCGACCCATTCACTCATGGCGATTTCTTCTTTCCCTTCCTCAGCTTCTCTTCCAGCTGTCGGATCTGGTCCCGGATTCTGGCTGCTTCTTCAAAGGCTTCCTCTTGAACCGATTTCTGGAGCCGATTCTGAAGTTCCCTCAAATCCTGGTTCATTCGGACCGGGGGCGCTAAACGGGAAGGGCGTTTGCCCACATGCTGAGTCGAATGCTGGACCCGTTTAATGAGGGACAAAAGAAGCTTCGCAAACGCCTCGTAACATTCGGCGCATCCGAGGCGACCCGTCCGGCCAAACTCTTCATAGGAGAGGCCGCAGTTGGGGCATTTGGCTAAAGTCTTTCCTGCCCCGGTAACCTCCTTGGCCAAATCGGTCAGACCGCTTAAAAGATCACCGACGTTGAAGTGGGCCTTGAACTCGGTCCCCTTCTCTTGAGCACACGTTTCGCAGAGATGGATTTCTACCATCTGCTCATTGACGATTTCCGTCAGATGAATCGTTGCCTCGTTCGTGCTGCAAACATTACAAACCATTTGTTTTCATCCCTTTCGCCCTTTAATTATAACGTACCCCGTCCCGTTGGGTCAGCTCCCGAAAAGCCTTCATGAGGGAACGGGCCACCTTGCCCGGCTCCCCTTTGCCAATCGTCCGCCCGTCCAGTTTTACCACCCCAATGACCTCGGCAGCCGTCCCCGTAAGGAAGACCTCATCGGCATTGAAAAGATCGTGCCGGGTTAAAATTTTCTCTTCAATCGTGATCTTTTTATGCCTGGCGATCTCCAAAATGGCGTTTCGGGTAATCCCCCGGAGAGCCCCGATGTAGGTCGGGGGGGTCAGAAGAGTGCCATTTTTGACCATAAAGATGTTGTCCCCGGTGCATTCTGCCACATATCCCTGGTGATTTAACAGCAGGGCTTCCATATATCCGGCATGGGTCGCTTCGATTTTGGCCAGAATATTATTGAGATAATTAAGCGACTTCAAAGCCGGGTTCACAGCCTCCGGGTGATTGCGCACCGTAGGGACCGTGATCATTTCAAGCCCCTTCTTGTAAAGGCGGTCCGGGTAGAGCACGATTTTGTCCGTGATGACAATCACCGTGGGTCGTTTGCATTTCTCAGGGTCAAGTCCCAAATCACCTGTCCCCCGGGTTACGACGACGCGAATATAGGCATCGCGCAGCCGGTTCCGCCGGAGCGTTTCGACGACGACCTCCGTCATCTTCGCGGGGTCCATCGGAATTTTCAGCAGGATGGTGTGGGCCGATTCGTAAAGCCGCGTCAGGTGTTCCTTTAATTTGAAGACGAGACAATTGTAGGAACGGATTCCTTCGAAGACGCCGTCTCCGTAAAGGAGACCGTGGTCGAAAACCGAGATCTTGGCCTCGCTTTTGGAATACCACTTCCCGTCGATATAAATTTCAAGTTCCATGCCCTCTCTCCTCTTAGGTCCTAATCGTGTCTTGAGTCAATATTCCTTCGTGAAGCCGGTGGACATTTTCGAATCGGTGCGCCATCCCTTCATCGTGCGTCACAATGACCAAAGAAAGGTCGCTCTCCTCGTGAAGCCTGAGGAGCAACCCAAAGACAATTTCGGCCGTTTCGTCATCGAGATTGCCGGTCGGCTCATCGCAAAAAACAATTTCCGGCTGGTTCACAAGCGCCCGGGCAATCGCCGCACGCTGCTGCTCTCCCCCTGAAAGCTCGGTCGGAAAATGACCCTCTCTCCCCCGCAGGCCGACCCGCCGGATGAGGTCCCGGGCACGGCCGGGATTGGGTGCGCGGGCGATGAGACTCGGAAGGAGGACATTTTCAAAAAGTGTCAGTTCGGGCAGCAGATGAAAGAATTGGAAGACGAAACCGATCTTCCTATTTCGATAAATCGCAAGCTCCCTTTCATTCATGAGGCTTAAATCATTTCCCTTAAAGAAAATCCTCCCGCCGCTCGGCCGGTCCAGCCCTCCCAAGAGATGCAGCAAAGTCGACTTTCCCGATCCCGACCGTCCCACGATGAAGGCCGTCTCACCCTCGGAAAGGGAGAAGTCGACCCCTTTGAGCACCGCCAGCGGCCCCTCCGGTGTCGGATAATCCTTACAAACCTTTTCGGCGATTAAGAGGCGGGCTTGACTCATAACTATAAGTTACTCATAGCGAAGCGCCTCGACCGGATTGAGGCTGGCCGCCCGGCCGGCCGGATAGAGACCCGCCAAAAGGGATGTCAAAAGGGCTAAGGCCATAATCGTGGTCACGTCGAGAAAATTAATCTCAGTCGGAATGCGGTCCAGGTAATAGATGTCGCTCGGAAAAACGGAAAGTCCCGTGGTCTCCTCGAGAAAATCGGCAATGGGGTTGAGGTTCCACGCCATCACAAGCCCCAAGACCGAACCCAAGACCACACCGAACACGCCCACGGTAAAACCCTCGAGGACAAAAATCTTCCGAATACTCTTTCGTGTCGCCCCGAGTGAGCGTAAGATGCCGATGTCTTTGGTCTTCTCCATGACCACCATAATCAAGGTCGAGACGATATTGAAGGCCGCCACCAAGATGATGAGGGTCAAAAGGATGGTCATGACATTCTTCTCGACCTTCAAAGCCGAGAAGAAACTCCGGTTCATATCCACCCAAGAACGCACCCAGATTTCCGGCGCGAGCTCCACCTGAAAAAGGCCTTTGAGGGACTCCGCCTGATCGACCTCCCGAAAACGGACACTCAAACCGGTCACTCTTTCGCCGAGGTGATAAAGCGACTGGGCTTCGTCAAGACGAATCAAGGCCAGGCCCGAATCGAAATCGCTCATCCCCAATCGAAAGACCCCGCCGATGCGAAACGTCCGCGACTCAGCCCGGGTGAGTGAAAAGTCCTTCCCTTCCTCCACAAAGGGAACCACCAAGGAAACGTAATCGGCCGGCCCGACAGACAAAATCCGAGCGAGACTCTCACCGATGAGAATTGCCGGGTGAGGCTGGCGTTCGGTTTTCTTAAAAAGCCCGAAGAAGCGCTTCTTTTCGCGGACTTCATCAACGGGCTTGAAGTCAAGGGTTCCCCACCGGAGGCTTTCTCCAAAGAGGGTGAGGTCCTCTCGAAAAGGATCGAGCCCTTTCACGACAACCCCAATCGCATTTCGCTCGGAACGAAGAATCGCCTGCCCTTCCACAAAAGGGGCGATCGTTTCAATCTCGGAGCGGTTCCAAGAACGAATCTGGGTTACCAGGGATTCGGGGGTTTCCACCCCATTCACCTTTTCGAGACGCAGATGAGGATGCACACCGACAATCTTCGACTTGAGCTCTCGGTCGAAGCCGCTCATCACCGCCAAAACCACAATCAAGGCCATGACTCCGACGGCAACGCCCAAGACCGAAATCAAGGAGATGAGCGAAATGAACCCCGTCTTTCTCCGTCGGGTCAAATGTTTAACAGCAATCCAGGCTTCGTATTTCATTCGTCTCTCCCCCTCACCCTTCCCTCTCCCCCTCCGGGGGAGAAGGTTGGGGGGAGGGGCGCAATTGCGGAAAAAGGACCACTTCGCGAATCGAAACACGATTCGTCAAGATCATCACCAGGCGGTCAATCCCGATACCGAGCCCTCCCGCCGGCGGCATGGCATATTCGAGAGCTCTCAGAAAGTCCTCATCCACCCTCTTTCCCCCAATCACTTCGACCTGCTTTTCCAGCCGCTCCCGTTGAATGATAGGGTCGTTCAGCTCGGAAAAGGCGTTGGCGATTTCAAGTCTTCCGATGTAAAGCTCGAATCGATAGGCCAGGTCGGGATCCTCCTCTTGGGGCTTCGCCAGGGGGGTCAACGCTGCCGGATAATCGAGGACAAACGTGGGATTCCAAAGATCGGGCTCCACGACCGCTTCAAAGACGCCGGCAAGGACGTCGATCGCCTCGTCCGCCGGATCAAATTCGATTCCGAGGCGCCTGGCTTCCTTTTTGATGTCTGCTTTTCTCCAGTCCACTTTGGTTTTCTCAGCCAGAGCCCCAAAGAAAGAAATTCGTTTCCACGGTCTTTTAAAAGAAAGGGTCTTCTCTCCATAAGTGATTTCCTCTTTGCCGTGAATCTTTTCACCAATTGGGTCACAAGCTCCTCCGTGAGAGACATCATATCGGTATAATCGGCGTAGGCCTGATAAAGTTCAAGCATCGTAAACTCGGGGTTGTGGCGGACCGAGAGTCCTTCGTTGCGGAAATTCCGATTGATTTCGTAGACCTTCTCCATCCCCCCTACCAGGAGCCGTTTGAGGTAAAGTTCGGGCGCCACGCGGAGGTAAAGATCGGTGTGAAGGGCCTCGTGGTGCGTCATGAAGGGGCGGGCGCGGGCCCCTCCCGGAATCGGCTGCATCATCGGCGTCTCCACCTCCAGGAAACC
>CAZMFE010000007.1:0-20644 GCA_964565495.1 uncultured bacterium | reverse complement strand
AACCCCTGACCTCCACAATGCCATTGTGGCGTTCTCCCAACTGAACTACCGGCCCCAGAAAATCCGCGGCCTCATCTTAGCCAAAACTCCTTATTTTTCAAGAAGAAAGGTCGTTTCCTACGGCCTTAGCTTTACGGGGGGTGGCGCCGATGCTAGAATGACACTGATCTAACCATGGGAAACCTTGTCCGGGCTTACCCTTTCAACGAAATCGAACCGAAGTGGCAGAAACGCTGGGACTCTGAAAAGCTTTTCGAGGTCAATTTAAACGACCCCCGCCCCAAATACTACTGCCTCGTGATGTTTCCTTATCCCTCGGCCTCGCTCCATGTGGGCCACGGCCGGAATTACATCCTCGGAGACGCCGTCGTCCGTTACAAGATGATGAGAGGTTTTAATGTGTTGAGCCCCATGGGTTTCGACGCCTTTGGGCTTCCGGCCGAGAATGCGGCCATCAAAGGGGGTCTGGCTCCCAAAGTTTCAACCCTCAACAACATTGAAAATATGAGGCGCCAGCTCCGCGAGTGGGCCTGCGGTTACGACTGGCCGCGCGAAGTCATCTCCTGCCTCCCGAATTACTACCGATGGACCCAGTGGGTCTTTCTCAAACTTTATGAAAGAGGTCTCGCCACCAAGAAAATGGCGGCCGTCAACTGGTGCCCCACCTGCCAAACTTCCCTCGCCAACGAGCAGGTCATCGACGGACTCTGTGAACGCTGTGAAACAAAAGTCATCACCAAAAATCTGGAACAATGGTTTTTCAAGACCACCGCTTACGCGGAACGGCTTTTGGAGGATCTCAAACTTTTAGAAGGCTGGCCGGAACGGGTTCGGATCATGCAGGAAAACTGGATTGGCAAAAGTGTCGGCGTGGAAATCAATTTTCCGGTGGTACCTCTTAACCGTCCTGACGAAGAAAACCCCCTTTCCTGCTTCACCACGCGCGTCGACACCCTCTTTGGAGCCACTTATGCGGTGATTTCACCGGAGCATCCCAGACTCTCCCGCTTGATCGAGAAGGTCCCGGACCGCTCAAAGATCGAATCCGTCGTCCATCGAATGAAAGCCGAGGACCTGACGGTTCGGACGCAACTCGAGACCGAAAAAGAGGGGATTTTTACCGGCCGCACCCTCACGAATCCGATGACTCAGGAGAAGATTCCTCTTTGGGTCGCCAATTATGTTTTGATGGAATACGGAACCGGCTGTGTCATGGCGGTGCCGGCTCATGACCAACGGGATTTTGAGTTTGCCAAGAAATACAAACTCCCGATGCGGCTGGTGATTGCCCGGCCGGGGGATTCATTAAAGCTCGAGGCGATGAAAGAGGCTTATGTGGAGCCGGGAATTTTGGTGAATTCCGGAGCCTTCACCGGCATCCCGAGCGAGACGGCGAAGGAGAAGATTGCCGATTTCATGGAACGAAACGGAATCGGGAAGAAGACCCTCCAATATCGCCTCAGGGACTGGCTCATTTCAAGACAACGTTACTGGGGAGCGCCGATCCCGATCCTTTACTGTGATCGATGCGGGACGGTTCCAGTTCCCGAGAAGGATCTCCCCGTCCTTCTTCCGGAGAATGTCGAATTCAAACCGACGGGTGTTTCTCCGCTCCGCGATCATCCCGGATTTCAGAAGGCGGACTGCCCCCAGTGTCAAGGGCGGGCCCGTCGGGAAGCGGACACCATGGATACCTTTGTGGACTCGAGTTGGTATTTTCTCCGTTACATTAGCCCGCAGGATGAAAAGAGGGCTTTTGATTCCGCGGCGGTCAACCGTTGGCTTCCCGTGGACCAATACATTGGAGGGGTCGAGCATGCGATCCTTCATCTTCTCTATGCTCGTTTTATCAACAAGGTCATTTATGACCTCGGCCTCGTTTCGTTTAAGGAACCCTTCGCGAGGCTCTTTACGCAAGGGATGATCATTAAGGACGGGGCCAAGATGTCGAAATCAAAAGGGAATGTCGTGAGTCCGGATGAACTCATCCAACGTTACGGGGCTGACACCGTCCGGCTCTACACGCTTTTTATGGGCCCGCCGGAAAGGGACGCCGAATGGCAGGATCAGGGGGTGGAGGGAGCGTATCGATTTTTGGGACGACTTTGGCGCCTGGCCACCCCAGCCCAGAAAATAGGATTTGAAGCCGGAGAAGGAGAGGCCCTCCCCGAAGAGGAAATTCGATTTCGGCTTCACCGCACCATCAAGAAAGTGACCGAAGACTTGGAGGGGGATTTTCATTTCAATACCGCGGTCAGCGCCTGCATGGAATTCTTAAATTCCCTTTACCGCTTCCGTCCCCGCTCTGAGGGGGAGAAAAAGCTTTTCCGAGAAAGCCTGGAGACCCTGCTTTTGCTCCTCGCTCCTTTTATTCCTCATCTGGCGGAAGAACTTTGGGAGCGGATGGGTCACTCGGGGACAATCTTTCGCGAGGTCTGGCCCGCTTACGAGCCCGAAGCGCTTCAGCGCGAGGAAGAGGAGATTGTGATTCAGGTGGCGGGAAGAGTCCGATCGTCTTTAAGGGTGCGGCGTGAAATTCGAGAGGAAGAGCTGAAGACCTTAGTCCTCCAGAACCGTAAGGTTCAAGAGTGGGTGAATGGGAAAGAGGTTAAAAAGGTCATTGTCGTGCCTCACCGTTTAGTGAATGTGGTGATTTGATGCCTCAAGTGGAGATTCGGGACCGTTTAATCCGGGTGGGCAAGAAACGCGTTCCCCTCGTGAGCGGGGAGGTCCACTATTGGCGGCTCAATCCCCGCTATTGGGGAGAAATCCTGAATCGGGTTCGCGAGATGGGGATTGGGATCGTCGCGAGCTATGTTCCCTGGGACTATCACGAGTACCAAAGAGGAAAGTTCGATTTCACAGGACGCACTGACGAGACGAGGAATCTCAAGCGGTTTCTTGAATTGACCCGGGAGAAAGGTTTTTGGGTCATCCTTCGCCCCGGGCCCTACATCTACAGTGAATGGCCCAACGAAGGGGTTCCCGGTTACGCCTATCGTTATCACCGTCTCCACCCGAAGTTTCTCAAGTATGCCAAGGATTATTTATCTCGGGTCGCCCGCGTGATTCGCCCCTTTCTTGCCACCCGTTCCCGGGGGCATGTGATTCTCCTTCAGGCGGATAATGAAATTGACCCGTGGCCCGACACTTTTGGACACCAGTATGGTCTCGACGGAAAACCCGGGCTCTTTCAGAGTTTTCTCAAAGAACTTTATCAGGGAAATCTTCAAAAGCTCAACGAGCGGTGGGGGACCCGTTACCAGTCCTTCGACGAGACGTCTCCTTATATCGCCACGATGTTTAAAGACGAACCCGGACTGGCGCTGAAAGGAGACAAAGAGCTCAACCGCAATATCGATTATTTCAAATTCAAGTACCATTATTCCCACGAGTACGCGCGCTGGAGTGTCGAGACCTTTCGTTCGCTCGGCATCGATGTCCCCCTCTATCTCAACCTCTATCCTTTTTTCTATGCCCACGACTGGCTCGAGATGCGTTCTGCCGCTGACTTAATCGGGATTGATCTTTATCCTTCGAGCGAACTCTCAGAAGACAAGTTTGAACAACGCAAGCTCATGGACAAGATTCGTTACCTCAAGAGCATCTCTCCGATTCCTTACCTTGCGGAATTCGCCGCGGGGGTTTGGCACACGCGTCATTACGAGTCGGGGGTCTTGACCCCCAACCATTACCGGCTCATTACCTTCAGTGCCCTCTTGGGGGGAGCCTCGGGCTGGAACTGGTACATGTTGGTCAATCGAGACAACTGGTATATGTCTCCGATTAATGAATGGGGCCGGCCGCGTCTGGAACTCTACGAAGTTTTCAAGCAACTGGTCAGTGTTTTCCGGCAGATGAATCCCCCTTCCTTAAAGAAGCTTACGGACGTGGCGGTGACTTTTAATCCGATTCAATATGCTGCCCGAACCCTGACCCACGACAGCCCCATTTTGGTGGCCCTTTACGATGCGGATGTGGACTATAGCGTTTATGACCCTCGTACGGAAGTCCCCCCCGCGAAGGTGATTTTCTACTCGGGCAACCAGTGGCTCGAACGCCGAGCCCAGGCCAACTTGCGCTCCTACGTCGAAGGAGGGGGGACCTTAATCGCCTTTCGCAATTTTCCCCGAAAAGATGATCGGTTTGAACCGTGCTACGAGGTGGGTTTTCATGAGCCTTCGCGGATCCTTTTTGAATTCAAGAGGAGATTCAACCTTCAGCTGGCTCCCGGCCGGCCAAAGATCCCCACGGTAAGCTCGGTTTTCTGTTTTGAGGAGGTCGAGGGGGAGAAGATCAAAGTCTCCTTGGGTCCTTACGGCCGCGAGACCGTGGGATACCGGAAACGGATCGGGAAGGGGGAATCGATTCACCTCGGTTTCGCGCCCACCGCCGAAGTCATTCTGGAACTCGTTGATTTTTTGAAGGTTCCCCTCTATGCCACCTCCACCACCCGAGAAGTAAAAACCGCTCTTTTCCGTCGAGGAGAAAAGACCCATTACCTCGTGGTGGTCAACAACGGCAAGGAAGAGAAAAGCGCCCTCGTTCGGATTCCCTATTTGCAGGGAAAGGGAAGATTTGAGGTTCGAGACCTCCTCACGGGAGCAAAGGAAGCCCTTTCCCCCGAACGGGTTGTCAATTTTACGCTCGCTCTTCCCCGAAAGGACGGAGGAGTGTTTGAATTTCGGCGGCTCGCCTAATCGGAAGATCGCTGGAATTTCCCCCCCTTTTGTGGTATAAGTTCGCAATTTACCCTCCCCAGAAAGGGATTCCGGATGACCAAAAAACTTCGAGAAAAGGAAGTGAGTACCGCCCAGCCGAGAGAAAAATGGGGGACGCGGCTCGGATTGGTCCTGGCCATGGCCGGAAATGCCATTGGTCTTGGGAACTTCCTCCGTTTCCCGGTCCAGTGTGCGAATAACGGCGGGGGGGCTTTCATGATTCCCTATCTTTTCGCCTTCCTTTTCCTCGGGATCCCTTTAATGTGGATCGAGTGGGGAATTGGCCGTTTCGGAGGAAAATACGGGCACGGCACCACACCGGGGATGTTTCATTATTTATGGAAGCACCCCTTGGCCAAATACCTCGGCGCCATTGGGATTGCGATTCCTTTCGCGCTCTTAGTCTATTACACCTACATCGAGTCGTGGACCCTCGCCTATAGCTTTTTCTCCCTCACCGGTAAGTATTTTGGAATCCAGAGCCATCAGGGAATGGCGGATTTCCTGGCCGCCTATCAGGGAAAGGCGGTACATCCCCATTTTAACGGGATCGGGACCGCCTATTTCTTTTTTGCCCTGACGCTTGCGATCAACATTTGGATTCTTTGGCACGGCTTGAAGGGAATCGAGTGGCTGGGCCATCTGGCCATTCCGATGATTTTCTTGTTTGGATTCATCCTCTTGATTCGCGTCTTCACGCTCGGGGCCCCCGATCCCGCCTACCCCGAGCAGAATGTTTTAAACGGTCTCGGCTTCATGTGGAATCCCGATTTTCGGGCGTTGGGCCGGGCCAAGGTGTGGTTGGCCGCCACCGGACAGATTTTCTTCACACTGAGCCTCGGTTTTGGAGCCATTCAGACTTATGCGAGTTACCTCTCCAAGAAGGACGACGTGGTCCTCTCGGGCCTGGCCACGAGTTCTGCCAACGAATTTGCCGAAGTCATCTTGGGAGGCTCGATCGCCATTCCGGTGACGGTTGCTTTTTTCGGACTCGAGCCAACGAAACAGATCGCTGCCGGAGGTGCTTTTGATTTGGGCTTCTTCGCCCTGCCCCTCATCTTTCAAAAGCTCCCCTTCGGCGAGCTGGTTGGGGCGGTTTGGTTTTTTCTCCTTTTTCTCGCCGGCATCACCTCCTCAGTCGCGATGGCTCAGCCTCTGATCTCTTTTCTCCAAGAAGAATTTCAAATGAAACGGGAACAGGCGGCCCTTTTGATCGGGGGACTGGCGTTTTTCTTGAGTCAGCCGGTCATTTTCTTTTTGAAACACGGTTTCCTCAACGAAATGGACTTTTGGATCGGGACGTTCGGCCTCGTGGTCTTTGCCGTCATCGAGGTCATTCTCTTTGTGTGGGTTTTTGGATCCAGGAATGCCTGGAAGGAAATTATGATGGGGGCGGACATCCGCGTTCCCCGTCTTTTTCACTTCATCATGAAATACGTGACGCCGGTTTACCTTTTTGCCCTCTTGGGTTTCTGGTTTTTCCAGGACGGGATCGGCGTGCTTTTGATGAGAGGGGTCCCGGCCGGGGATTTCGCCTACGTCTGGTTCGCTCGTTTTCTGATGCTTGGCATTTTCCTTCTCATGGTCATCTTAGTGCGTATCGCCTGGCAGCGCCGGCATGTGATACAGCACCGGGTGCCGGCATGACCCCACCACCTGTATATGCGCCGGAGGCGCATTGGCCGGGCCAAATACAGGTGGTGGGGTGACCTGGGCCGGATGGGTCTTTATGATCGGGACCTGGACTTTCATCCTTTCATTGGTTGTCTTTTCCTCCAGGAAAATCCTGTGCAGGAAGGAAAAATAGCTGGATCAGAAAGGGGGTGAATCAGAATGAAGAACAAAGGAGTGTGCTTTTTGGTGGCACTCGCCCTCGTGCTTCTTGCTTCCGGAGTGGCTTTTGCGGAAACTCTTGAAGGGGAGGTAGCCAGCGTTGATCTTACGGCCAAGGTGATTAAGGTCACCAAGACCGACGCGGCTACGGGCGCCAAGGAAGAGCTCAGCGTCTCCGTCTCTGACGCGACCACTTACGCGGGCGAAGTCACCGCTCTCGCTGAAGTGATCGAAGGAGACAAGGTGAAACTCGAAGTCGAGAAGGACGCCGCCACCGGCAATTGGGCGGCTAAGTCTGTGGATGTTTCTATCGCCGAATAGGTAAGGGAAGTCTGACAGACTCTAGAGGCGCCTAATTCTGGGACTTCCAGAAACGGAGGAACGGACCAAGTGGGTGAATTTCTTCTCAAGGAGAAAAGGGTGACTCCACCCCCCTAACCCGTCGCCTGAGTGAATCCTTGGGGTTGCAGGACGGCAGCTGACTCCGTAGGCGGTTGTGGAGGGATTCATAACATCCCATTAAATTATATTGGAGTTGCAATCTTCAAAAGGGCAGGGTAAAATTCGTTCAAAACTAGGCCACGAATGTACGAATCCTTTTTTGGCCTGAAAGAGCCGCCCTTTAACGTCACTCCCGACCCCCGTTTTATCTATTTAAGCCGTCACCACCTCGAGGCGCTTTCCACGCTTCTTTACGGCGTCGAGAGCCGCCGAGGATTCATTGAAATTACAGGTGAAATCGGCGCAGGAAAGACCACCCTCTGTCGGACCCTTCTGAAGGAAATCCAGGGCCGGGCCCACACGGCCTTTATTTTTAATCCCAGGCTTTCCGAATCTGAGCTCTTACAGACCATTGTGGAGGATTTTGGGATTGTCCCGAAGGGGAGGAGAAAGAAGGATTATTTTGACGCCTTGAATCATTTTCTCCTTGAGGAACTTGAGAAGGGAACCAACGCCATCCTCATTATCGACGAAGCCCAAAACTTGACCCCCCGCGCCCTCGAGCAGGTCCGGCTTCTTTCCAATCTCGAAACCACACGAGAGAAGCTGCTTCAGATCATTCTGGTGGGCCAGCCCGAGCTTCGAACTTTACTGATCCGTCCCGAGCTGGCTCAGCTCCGTCAACGAATTACGATTCGTTACCATCTTCCTGCGTTGAACCGAGAAGAAACCGGGAAATACCTCCTCCACCGGCTGCAAGTCGCTGGCTCCGAGGAACAATTTTTTACTCCGGAGGCCATCGATCGGATTTATGAGCGCTCGGGCGGTGTTCCTCGTCTCATTAATGTCCTCGCCGACCGGGCCCTCTTGGGGGCGTTTGTGAAAGAGAGCCGGGTCGTCGAAGCCGATTTGATCGAAGAAGCCCGAGCCGATCTCGAAGGGATTACCCTCTGAGTTTTATGAGCTTGATTCACGAGGCCCTTGAGAAAGTGGAGCAGGGGAAAAAAGATTCTCCTTTGTCCCCAACCGTGATTTTGGAGACTCAAGAAAAAGCCCGCGCCAGGGAGAACCCGCCGGTGATTTACGGGATCGTTGTTGCATTGGTTTTTTGCCTGATTGCGGGAATGATTTATCTTTTCGTGGAGCCTCGGCCGACGGAGAAGTTCGTGAAAACTCCAACGTCGGGCTTGCCGCGCTCGTGGGAGGGCCGGTTTGTTCTTACAGGAATTACGCGAGGGGGAACGGAGGGAACGGCGATTATTAACAATGAGCTGGTTCGGGTGGGAGACGGGGTGAGCGGCGCCAGAGTGGTAAGCATTGAGGAAGGGGAGGTCACCCTCGACGAGAGAGGCGAAACAATTACTTTAGAGTTATAGGGTCCGCATGGCTCGGCTGCGTTTTCACCAGGATACACTCTTATTTTTTCTCATTTTGCTTCTTCTGTTACAGCTGGGTCTTTCTTCCATGCAATTTTCCCCTGTCCCTTCCAACCCTCTCATCGGGGTGAGCGCCCCACCCCAAAAAGACGGAGGATTTTTGAGATGACGGGCTAGTGCGCCGTCCTTTTTTCTGGCCGGCCGCGGGCCTCGCGGCGGGTATCGTCGCGGGGCGGTTTGTCTCTTTTTCTCTGGTTCCAATCCTTCTCCTTATTTTCTTCGTCCTTCCTTTTCTTTGGTTCTTGCGTGGGAAATCGCTTTTTCTTCCCAGGCCATACAAGAAATGGCTTCAATCTCACCCTCGAGACTCGACGACCTTGTCAATCAAGACGTTAGACTAGAGCGGATGGGTTCAGTTGCGACTAACCAGGGTATCCTTCGGGTAAGATTGACGTAGGTGTTTGTAATTTTTCACAGTGGTTTTTCTTTCTGCGGTCAAGTATAATTTTTGTGGAGACTTACAAAGGAGAGTTTCAGCCCCATGTCAAGCACGAAGACCGTTAAAGATCTTGAAAAATACCCCAACGAGTGGGTGGCTATTGATGAAAAAGAAAACCGGGTTGTAGGCCACGGGAAGACCCTCGAGGAAGCCGATCTTGATGCTAAAGCAAAAGGGTTTAAAGAAGTCGTCTTTATGCTTGTCCCGGATCCCTCCTCCCACTATGTATTGCGCTTTTCGTGAAGTTTAGCTATTTCCCTCATCCGCTTGACCCTTCGGTAAGCTACCCGCTTGTGGTCGCCACCCTTCAAGGACCTTCCAGAGCTATCGAGTTGCAATGTCTGGTTGATTCAGGAGCCGACATAGACAGCTTTCCTGTTTCAGTGGCCAGGAAAATTGGTATTCCGACCGAAGATTGTCCCACCGAGACCATTATTGGGATAGGGGGTCAAATCACATGTTATCTTTCCGAAGTAAAAATTTCCATCGCCGGCCATTCCTACAAAACAGAAGCCCAGTTTCTCGAACCTTCACGTGTTGTTGTACACGGCCAAATGGTCTCAAGAGATATTCCTCCCCTTTTGGGAAGGAAAAACACATTTGCCAATTTTAAGATCATCTTCGACGAAGCCAATCAGGAATTAGAGTTGATCTCCTATCGAAAATGATGGATATCGGAAAATTATTTTCCAACCCTCTCATCGGGGTGAGCGCCCAACCCCAAAAAGACGGAGGATTTTTGAGATGACGGGCTAGTGCGGCATCCTTTTTTCTGGCCGGCCGCGGGCCTCGCGTTGGGGATTGCGAGCGGCCGGTTTCTTTCCTTCCCTGTCGTTCCCCTCCTTCTCCTCCTTTTCTTTCTCCTTCCTTTTCTCTGGTTTTTTCGTGGGAAGTCGTTCTTTCTTCCTCTTTTCCTGCTTTCGATTTGGGGAATCGGAGTCCTTCGGATTCAAGAGGCGTCCCACCTTCCTCCCCACCACGTCTCGACCTTCGCCGAGGGAGACTGGGTCAGTCTTGAAGGAGAAGTAGCTTCCCTTCCCGAGTTAAAGGAAAAAGGAAAGAGGCGAATTTACTCCTTCCTCTTAGAATCAAGAAACCTCGTTCGTGACCGGCGGTTTTTTGAGACGACGGGAAAGGTACAGGTCTTCCTTTTTAACCCCTCCCGCGGGGCACCCTATGGGAACCGGGTTCGAATCCGCGGGAAGTTGAGTTTGCCCAAAGTCCCCCGGAATCCCGGTGAATTCAATTATCGAAAGTACCTCTCCGAACAGGGGATCTTCGCCGTCTTTGAGGGTTATGGCCCGCGTTCATTGAAGATTTTGGAAGGGAGAGGCACAGGGCCCTACGCCCCTACCGATTCCTTTCTTGTCTTCATCCAAAGAATCCGTGAAGGGTGCGCGCGCCGTTTTGATTCCCTCTTTCCCTCTCCCATCAACGCGTTTCTCAAGGCACTCATCCTGGGCCTTCGGAAAGATCTCCCTGAGGATTTTCGAGATGATTTTATCAAAACCGCAACCGCTCACCTCATTGCCATCAGCGGCATGAATATCACGCTCGCAGCCGGAAGCCTATTTTTTCTCGCCCTCTGTCTGGGTCTTCCCCAAAAGGGAGCGGCTCTCGTAGGACTTTTTTCCACGGTGAGTTATGTTTTCCTGTCCGGGGCCGGCATCCCCGTGATTCGAGCGGGCTGGATGGCAGCGCTTTTCTTTACGGGACTCCTTCTGGAGAGGGAAAAAGATCTTGTCAACAGTCTCTTCTTTGCGCTCTTTGCGATTTTGGTTTTCGATCCCCAGGCCCTTTTTCAGGTGGGTCTTGAGCTTTCCTTTTTATCGGTCCTGTCGCTCATCCTTTTCACCTCTCGCGAGAGGCCTCCGTGGCAGGGGGAGTGGCTTCAGACCGGGCTCGTCCTCCTCGGGACTTTTCCCCTTTGTATTGTTTATTTCAATGTCTTCTCCTGGATCAGTCTTTTGGCGAACCTGTTGGCGATCCCCCTTTTTCACCTCGGGGTCCTGGGAGGACTCGCGGCCCTTGGGGTAGGAAGCCTTCCCCTGATCGGTCCCTTTTTGGTGGCATTCACTACCCTGGCTTTAAAGACCGGGCTGGGGTGGATTCGTTTTTGGGCTGAAAAACCGTGGGGTTATTTCCACTTGAATTCCCCCTCCTGGAAATTAATCGCTCTCTATTACGCAGCCCTGGCCTGGGTGGTTGTCTCCCGGAGATTCCGGAAGATTCCCCTCACGCCCCTTCGTCCTTTGGCCGTTTCCCTCTGGTTAATGACCGTGGTCTGGTTTTTCCTTCCACCGGCCCACTCGAGTTTCGCTTTGACGGTCCTCGCCGCCGGAACCAGCGAGATCCTTCATATCCAGTTTCCGAAAAGAAATCATTGGCTGGTGAATACAGGCCGGCAAGCCCCCTCCAACCAAGCGCGGTGGCTTCTCGCGCCGCTTCTGAGGCAGGCGGGAGTGAACCACTTAGGAGGAATCCTGCTCACGGATCTCTCGGGCCGTCACCGGGGAGGTTTGACAACGCTTCTTAGTAATTTTCGGGTCGGCACCGTCCTTTATCCTGCAGCTGCCAAGGCTCCTCCCGATTTGAATCATGATTTGTATTTGCCGAAAATCGAGCTGCATTCGGGGGAACAATTTCGGATTCAGGAAAAGGGGGGATTTCAAATCCTCGACGTCATCGAAGGTCAGGTTCTTCTCGCGGTGGACTACGAAGACCAGAAGTTTCTCTTGCTCCCTGCCTGGAGGCCGAAGTTTCTCAAGAGGGCCTTGCCCCGCGTGAAGGAGCTTTCGTCTGTGCAAGTTTTGATTTTACCCGCCTGGGGTGAGCCGGACGAGGCTTTGGCGAAAGAGATGTTTTCTCATCTCCTTCCCCAATGGGTCATCTTCCCCCGGCGAAAGCCCTCTCAGGGGCCCCTTTTGAGGTATCTCAGGGGGGAAGGGATCCCCTTCTTTTTTCTTTCGGAGACCGGGGCGCTTCGCTTTGAAATCCGGAATGGGAAAGTCTCTATTTCCCCTTTTCTTAAGACCGGGATCCATTGACACCCCCAGGGGTTTATGTTATATTTACCTCTACAATTTTCCATAAGGGGTCTCTCTTCAACAAGTTGTGAGAAAAATAGCCACTTTCCTCGGCACGCTTTTCTTCCTCAGTTTACTTGTCTCTAACCCCTCCCTTTTTGCCTACTGGGTCTGGTCTCCTGAAAGCGGAAAATTTGTCAATCCCGAGACGGAAGTGAAGGAGAATCCGCAGGAGCAGTACGAGTACGCGCTGGAGTTCTACAGGAAAAAGGAATTCAAAGAGGCGGCGGGCGAGCTCCGGCTGCTCCTTAGGAAATATCCGGGGGCTCAGGTGGCTCCCGAAGCCCAGTATCGGCTGGGGGTGATTTATGAAGAAATGGGGGATTACTACAAGGCGTTTCGGGCCTATCGAGACCTCCTCCAACGATACCCTCAGACGGAGCGGATGAGCGGGGTGGTCAAGCGGGAGTTTCGGATCGGCAATGTCTTTCTCTCAGGGAAGCGGGCGAAGATGATGGGGCTTGCCGTTCTTCCTTCGGGACCGCGGGCGATTGAGGTTTTTAAGCATATCACGGAGGCAGCCCCCTACAGCGATTATGGAGACAACGCCCAATTTCATCTCGGCCTCGCTTACAAGAAAACCAATCAATTTGAAGAAGCGATCCAGGCCTTTCAGGCGTTGATCGACCAGCACCCCGAAAGCCCGCTCATTGCCCAGGCTCGTTTTCAGATTGCGGATACCTCTTACCTTCAGTCGGTGGTGGCGACGCGGGATCAACGGGTTGTTGACCGAGCCGCCGAGGAGATCGAGCGTTTCCTCGCCCAATATCCGGATTCGAGCGTGTCGGATAAAGCCGCCCGGCTCCGTCAGGAGATTGACGAGAAGAACGCTGAGAAAAATTATCGAATTGCTCTCTTTTACGAAAAAGAAAACTTTCTCGCGAGCGCTTTCGTCTATTACCGTGACGTCGCCCAGCGTTATCCCCAGACGCGGTGGGGCCCCAAGGCCAAAGAGCGGCTTCTCGCCCTTGAGAAACCCGCCGAGTTCCTGAAATCCCAGGAGGCCGAGATCGTCTCCAAGAAGGAGAGACTTTTGAAAGAGATCGAGGGCGTTGGAGAATTGGACGAGGCCGGGAAAAAGGAACTCGAGTGGCAGCTCGCGCGGATCGAGCGGGAAGAAAAAGAGGTCAAAAAGTCCAAACCCGAGACCGTCAAGCGGCGCCAGGCGGCTTTGAGACAGAAAGAAAAGGAACTCGACGAAAAGTGGAAAGCCCTCGAGAAGAAACGGAAGCGCTTTCGGAAAAATCCTTCAGAGGATTTGGTCCTCGCCTTTGATCGCTGGCAGGCATCCCTCGCGACCGAAAAGGCGGACTTGGCCCGGGAGAAACTTCAGATCGAAGGGTGGGGGAAAAGCCTGGGGGTGCGGACCACGCCGATTTTTCAAGAGCTTGTGCCGTTTGCCAAGGAACCCCCTTCTCCCCTCGAACAGGTGGAGCGGGTGGAGGAAAAACGCTTGAAAGAACTCGCCCACGAAACCAAAGAGATTCTCGAGGAAAAAGAAGAGCTTTATCGGGAATACGAGAAATTGTTGAGCCTCGAGGCCCCTCGCGGACCGAGGGACCGGAGTTGGGAGCTCAAGCGCCGAAAACTCGAGTCCCAGGAGCGGGGAATCGAAAAGTTACAAAAGGAACTCGGGGAGAAAGAGGCCCTTTACAAGGAGCGCTTCGGCCGGCCGGCGTGGCAGGCCGTTTGGCGGGTTCCCACAAATGTCTGGGGGCGTTCCGTGGATGCTCTCAATCCTTTTGAGGGAGATTCCAGGCGGCATTGGAGGTCAAAATCCGTGGAGGAGCTCAAGCGGCTTGAAAGCGAATGGCGCCAGAAGGTTTCTCAAGAGAAGGCTCTTGTCGAAACCCTCGCCCTGGGTTTTGACGAGGAATTGGCCCGTGTCGACGAGCAAAGGCTGACGGGAAAACGGGAAGGAGAAGAAGGGGATGCGACCACGCTTCGCCGGGCGATCAAACAGCTCGAACGGGAAATCCGAGGCCGTTACAACGAAATCCAAGACCGCAACGGCCGGAAAAATGAACTCTTGGAAGAACTTGAGCGTACCCTTCACGAAGGAAAAGAGAAGGCCGAAGGACCCGTGGCCGAGACCGGTAGAATTTTGACCGCTCCCGCCAGGGGATTGTTCGCATTCTCCCGCTCCTTCCTTTTCGGGCTTCGAGAGAGGGATGTTCAACTGACCCAGGAGGTGGCCCGGGCCTCCTCAGACGAATTATTTGACGTTGCCCAGGCGCGCGCCCTGAGGGAACAGATTGAGCTTGAGAGCCTTTTGATTGCTGCAAGAAACCAAGAAATTGAAAAGCTCAAACGAGAACTGGAGGCCCTCCGGGCTGAGGCCTCCCTCCGGGGAGGGGTGAAGAGCCGGTCTCTGTTGGTCAAGTTTCCCTACGTCCTTGTCCGCGAAGCCATTGTCAGTGCGAACCGGTTGGTCCCCAAGAAAGAGCGTAAAGAAAAACTCATTGAGCAACTCAACAAGGAAACCGAGAAACTCGAGCGGCTCAAGAGGGATTTGCGGGAGATCGAAGGCTTCCTTCAGGGAAAAGGCGAGGCGCCCCAGACGGCCCTCGTTTCCCCCCCCGAGCCCGCGCTGGATCGGGGCAGGCTCCGTGACGAGATCCTTTCCCTCGAGAAGCAGTTGGAGGTCCAGACGACGGATTACGAATATGCCAGGGAGAGCCTTGAGAAGACGCGTTGGGACAAACTCTCCCAGGGACGCGGGAGGATCCAAAGGGAAAGAAGGAGAGAAGTCGAAGGGGAACTGATTCGTTTGATCGAAGCGGAGCAGAAGATTAACGAGGAAGAGAAGAATCTCTTGGCAAAGAAGAAAGAATTGATTGAACGATTTTTGAAGGAGCTGCCCACGGATCTTTTCGGCACGGAACTCAGCCACGAACGAGACCAGATCGAGACTCATCTCCATGAGATCCAGAAGCGGAACGCGGCGCTCGGGGAAGAGTGGAAGCGCTTCAGTCCCCCATGAAGCGGTGCTCCTTTCTCCTCTTCGTTCTTTTGCCGGCGCTCGCGGGAGGATGCGGCTACACCACCCAGACGGTCCTCCCGCACCAGATCAAGACGTTGCACGTCAACACGTTTCAGAACAAAATCCCGTTGAGCCGGGTCTATCCTTACGAGCCGGGTCTGGAGATTAAGATTGCCAGTGCCATCATTCGACGGCTCCACCGGGACGGGAACCTGAAGGTCGTTTCGCGGGAGCGAGCCGACGCGGTTTTGGAAGGCGAGCTCATCGGATTTGACCAGGAAGGGGTTCGTTTCACGGGGCTGGAGCGGATCGAGGAATACCGCCTCTATCTGGTTGTCGCGTTTCGCCTCCGAGATCCGAAGACCGGAGAAATTCTTTGGGAAGAACCGAATTTTTCAGGGGATGCCTCTTATTTCGTGGTGGGGACCCGAGCGATTTCGCGGGGCGAGGCCGCGGATCGAGCGATTGATCGGCTGGCCCGCAACGTTGTCGATCGAATCGTCGAGGACTGGTGACAACGCGTGCGCCTCTTTTTGTCCTCCTCGGCGACTCCTTTCTTTGTGACCAGAAACGTCAAGAGATTCTCTCCCAGCTAGAAAAAGAATTCGGTCCCAACCTCCCGGTGGTGGTCCGCCGGGCGGGAGAAGTTCCCGTAGGAAGTTTGATCTCAGAAGCCCGAACCCTTCCTTTTCTTGCGTCTGCGCAGGTATTTTGTCTCCGCGACGTTGACCAATGGACAAAAAATGACCTTGCGCTCTGGAAAGACTACTTCCCCTCCCCTCACCCCCGGGCATTTTTCATCTTTGAGGCAGAGTCCCTCGAAAAAAGCCACCCTCTTCTGGAAGGGGCGGCGAGGGCGAAGCAGCTCTTTTTGCTTCCCTCCGAGAGCGAGAAGATCGTAGCCCGCTTCATCCGCGAGAAACTAAAACAGGCCGGAAAGAAGATTACCCCAGAGGCCTTGGAGGTCTTGGGGGAACGCCTGGGTTCGTCGTTTGGATTTCTCGATTCTTTTCTCAATCAATTGATACTGGGAGTAGGGGAAAACCCGGAAATCGATCGTTCCACGATCGAGGCCTTTGACGAACGGTTCTTTCGATGGGAGGGGCAGGACTTGATTCAGGCCCTTGTGGAAAAAAATGTTCCAAGGTCGCTTGAGGCACTGCAGGATCTGGTGGAACAAAGCGGCCGCGACTTTCCTTCCGTCTTGGGTCTTCTTCATTGGCAGCTCAGGCGTCTCTGGGACGCCAAGCAGTGGCTCGCCCAGGGGGTTCAGGCCCGCGACCTCGCCGCGCGGCTCGGACTCTTCGGGCGAAGAGCCGACGAATTTTCGAAACACCTCGAACGTTTCTCCCTGGAAGAGTTGGAGAAAATCCTGGAAGGGCTTTTTGATTTGGATTGGCGCCTTAAGACCGGCCGCGCCGAAGGGCGTTACGAGATTGAGACCTGGCTGATTAACGCGGCTTCGTGAGCTTTTTTAGATGAAGTGCGATCCGGGCTTTCTTCCGATCCGCCCGACCCCGGGGGACCACTCCTCCCGAAGCGGCACGGTCCCATTTCGAAATCAAAGTTTGTGCCAGGGACTGGGCCTCGCCGGGATCCGACCGTTGAGAAAACTGACGCCCCAGCGTATGCAACTCAGAAAGAGCCGATCGATTGCGCATTCTTTTTTTTGCGTCTTTTCTGATCTGCTTGATCGCCGCGTGAACATTCGCCATGAGGCCGGAGACTGTAACACACGCCAAGAACCGGTGTCAACCCTCAACAAGAAGAGAAAAACGGAGAAAATTTGTTTCCTTTCCGCGGGCCTCACTGCAAGAAATCTAAGGGATTCCTGGGAGGGGCTCCACCCGGTCCTGCGTTTTGGAATTCTGGCCGGGTTTTCCCCTCCCTGGAATCCCAAGATTTCTAGGACCCCTTTCGGCCCTGATTGCGTCGAGGAAACAATTTTTCTCCGTATGCCCAAGTTTTACAATTCCGTATCGGTAAGGGAATTTTTCGGCAGGATTCCTTCGCCGGACACGGCGTTGGACCGTTGCGAAGCCGATCGGAAAAATCGGCGAGCAGGCCCACCGAGCGAGGCCGACACAAACCGTTTTCCAACCCCGCTCGGCAGTTGCCGAATAACCTCCTTGTTTTCTCACCCTCTCTGCGAATTTGGAAAAAGGCCCTTCCTCTCCTTGATAACGGAAATGTTCGTCGGCCGAGTGTCCGCGGGAGGCAAAGGAATCCTGCCGAGATGAAATCAAAATTATTGAAGGCGGCGGGGGTGATCGGCGCTCTGACTTTGTTAAGCCGCATCCTGGGGATGATCCGCGACATTCTGAGCGCCAAGGGGTTCGGCACGAGTTGGCAGTGGGACGCCTTTATCTACGCCTTCATGCTCCCCAATTTCATGCGCCGGCTTGTCGGCGAAGGAGCCTTGACGAGCGCTTTTATCCCTGTTTACACAGAGGTGCTCGAGAAAGAGGGGGAAGAAGGGGCGCGGCGGTTTGCCAATGTTATTTTTACGCTCCTTTTCTTGGGATTAATCGGATTTCTTCTGGTGGCACACGGCTCGCTTCTTCTTCTCCGGGGAATGGCGGGACCGCCCGTTTTTCATCTCACGGTCAAACTTCTTCAAGTCCTTTTTCCCTACCTTTTCTTTATCGCGCTCTCGGCCCTCGCCGCGGGGGTCTTAAATGCGCACCGTCATTTTTTCTCCCCGGCCTTGAATCCGGTGATCCTGGATCTGGTTTGGATTGCCGGCGTTCTTTGGGTGGGCTCCCTCACCGGAGCGGAAGCGGAGGAAAAAATCTTCTTCCTCTCGATTTTTATTTTGGCCTCCGGCGCGATTCAACTGGGGGTCCAAATGCCTTCGCTCCTTCGCCTCGGATTTTCTCCACGATTTGTCTTCGATTTCTCCCATCCGGCGCTCCTTCAGATGGGGAGGCTTATTCTTCCTTCCCTTCTCGGTTTTGCCGTCATGCAGATCAATCTTCTCGTTGACATGACGATGGGCTTTTGGGCCGGGGCGGGTGCCAACTCCAGCCTTTGGTACGGCAACCGCCTGATGCAGTTTCCTTTGGGGGTTTTTGCCATTGCGATGGGAACCGCGGTCTTGCCGGCCGTCTCTCGTCACACGGCGCGCGAGGAATTGGAGGAGGCAAAAAAGACACTTTCTTTTGCGCTCCGGAGCATTTTTTTCATCATCTTTCCCGCAACCGTGGGACTCGTGGTCCTTCGGACTCCGATTGTGAAACTCCTTTTTGAACGGGGGGAATTTGACGCCGTGTCCACCCTTCGGACGGCCTTCGTTCTCCTCTGTTACACGATCGGCCTTTTTGCCTACTCGGGGCAGAAGATTATCGTGACCGGATTTTATTCGTTAAAGGACACGAAAACGCCGATGAAGGTGGGGATCCTGACGCTCCTTTTGAATCTTGGACTCAATTTCCTCTTGATCGGCCCCCTGAAAGAGGGGGGACTCGCCTTGGCCACCTCCCTTGCCGGGATATTCAATTTCTTTCTTTTGATGGTTCTTTTTCAAAGGAGGATCGGTGAGTTCCCCTGGCAAGAAGTGGCTTCGTCCTCGGGCCGGATCTTGGCCGCAAGCCTCCTCACGGGTTTTGTTTCCTGGGCCGTTTATCAAGGGATGGACGCCTTCCTCGGCGGTCCGGAGACCTTGCGGCTTCTCGCGGCAGTCTTTGGAAGTATCGGGATTTCAGTCTCCGCCTATTTGGGCCTTTGTTTTCTTTTTCGTGTGGCTGAAGTCAGGGAGGCCTTCGCTTGGATTCGCTCAAGGCGAGGTGAGGAGCCATTGTAACGCGAGTTTCAACTTTCCAAGAAAAGGTAAAGTGTCTCCCTTCGACTCCGGGAGTTTATTTGATGAAGGGGGAAGAGGGGGAGATCCTTTACATCGGAAAAGCAGGCTCTCTCAGGAAAAGAGTCCAGTCCTATTTTAGGGATCGCAGCCAACTTCCAAAAATCGCTGTCCTCCTTTCAAGACTTCGCGACCTCGATTACATCGAGACTCCCACTGAAGTCGACGCCCTTCTCCTCGAAGCCGAACTCATCCACAAATATCAACCTCGTTATAATAAAGAGCTCAAGGACGACAAAAGTTACCCCCTCCTCAAAATTACGGGGGATGAATTTCCTCGGATTCATCTCACTCGGAACAAAACCGACCGCAAGGCCCACTATTACGGCCCTTACACGGATGCCAAACTTCTCAGGGAGGCAATTACCCTCATCAACACCCTCTTTCCTTTAAGGAAGTGCCGGACCCTTCCCAAGAAGGCCTGCCTCTATTATCACATCGGCCAGTGCCTGGCCCCTTGCATCAAGCCGGAAGTCAAGCCGGGATATGACCGGCTCGTCAAAGAAGTTGAAGGATTCCTTGGGGGAGGAAAGAAAAGTTTCATGGATTACCTAACGGAGCGAATGTTCCAGGCTGCTCGGGAACTTCGGTTTGAGGATGCGCAGTTTTTTAAGGGCGAGATTCAAGCCCTCGCGCGACTCAAGAAAAAACGCTTTTCTCTTCGTTCGCCGGAAGCGCGCGTTGCTTTTTCAGCAACGTTGGAACTCAAACGGGTCCTTCATCTGGAAAAACTCCCCGAAAAAATCATCTGCTTCGACGTTTCCAATATCCACGGCGATGAAGCCGTCGCCTCCAAAGTGTCTTTTTATCGGGAACTTCCAGACAAACTCCATTATCGCCGGTACAAAATCAAAACCGTTCGTGGAATCGATGACTACGCCATGATTCAGGAGGCCTTAAGTCGGATGCTCGTAGGATTAAAAGAGGGCCGCGAAACTTTCATTCCGGATCTCATCGTCATTGACGGCGGGAAGGGTCATCTGAGCACAGCGGCCACGGTTTTGAAACGCGAAGAATTTAGTGAAGTGGAGCTTGTCTCACTCGCCAAACGCTTTGAAACGGTCTATTCAAAAAGGCTTCAGGGAGAGGTGCCGATCCCCCGAGATTCCCCCGCCCTTCACCTTCTTCAAAAAGTAAGAGACGAAGCGCACCGGTTCGCGATTACCTATCACCGCTCCCTCAAGGAAAAAGGGATGATCCGCTCTGTGCTGGACGAAGTCCCGGGGATCGGAGAGAAAAGAAAACGTCTTATTTTGGAACAATTCGATTCCCCGGAAGAACTCAAACGCGCCGGGATCGGCCCGCTCGCCGGTCTTCCCGGAATGAATCAGGTGGTTGCGAAAAAAGTCTGGGAATATTTTCACCCGAAAGGAGAAGAGACATGAAGGCACTCACCGTTTCCAGCAAGGCCGAAACCATCCTGCCGGGTTACGCCAAACTCCTCAAGGAGGTTCGAAACACCCCTCTCCTGGGCCAGGAGCGCGTCGAACGGGAAAAGGTCCTGACTTATTGGAAGACTGGGAAGCTTATTCACGAACACATTCTTGGGTCCAAAGACCGCGCGAACTACGGCGATTTTGTGATTATCCGGCTGGCAGAGGACCTTGATTTAGAAGCGACGATTCTGAAGAGGTGCCTTAAATTTGCAAGGCTCTTTCCAAAAGGTGCCGCGCGGCACCAATTGAGATGGACCCACTTCCGGCAATTAATTACGGTGCCGGATGAAAAAAAGCGTTTCGATTTGGCCGAACGCGCCGGACGTCTCCGGTGGACGGCGCCCCAGCTCATGGAAACGATTCAAAGGGAGGTTTGGTCCGAATCCGACGGTCCCAAGCCGTCCGCCTTA